>CAZVZM010000008.1:0-50761 GCA_964630835.1 uncultured Halanaerobiaceae bacterium | reverse complement strand
ATTATACCATAATCATTGCAACTGTCAACCGCAAGATATGCAATTTTTGGTGATAATCAAGGAATTATTTTTCTTTTCAAGAACTATAATTATAAGAGATTATTACAGCTTCTCATCTGCAAATTGGGTTCTTCTTAAAAACCTTTGCCTTGAAAAGGCTATATATCCCGGGAAGTCTTAATTGCTTAATATTTTTCGTGGGAAGCTATAAATTTTATGGGAAGTTATAAGGCAAAGTGTCACTCGAAATTTTTCGAAGCCCGGGCAGGTCCATGGCCAAAAATTGTGTCTCAGTCTCAGGAAAAATTTCATTGTGAACGGAGCCTCACAGTTTCAGAAGAAAGTTAAATGTAAATGTGATAGAAATAAATTTGTTCGGCGTGATAACTGGAGGTCATCACCTTGCAAAATATTGATACTTCTCTCGTAAGCTGCTGGGATAAATCGGGGCTGGAAGACCTGGTCGAAAAACTGGTAGAAAATGAAGTTAAAATTATTGCCACAAGAGGAACGGCTTCTTTTATCGAAGATATGGGTTATGACGTGGATTTGGTTTCGGAGTATACAGGCCGGGGAGAGATGCTGGATGGCAGGGTAAAATCTCTGCATCCCAAAATTTACGCCGGTATCCTTGCCCGGTCCGATTGCGCTGAAGATCTTAAGCAGCTTCAGAAGGAAAATATTGAAAAAATTGATCTTGTTGTATGCAACCTTTATCCCTTTAGCAGCAGTCTAAAAGAGAATCCCGGGGACGAAGAAAAGGCTGCTGAGATGATTGATATAGGGGGAGTATCTCTTTTGCGGGCTGCCGCCAAAAATCATTCCCGGGTCATGGTGCTTTCTCACCCCGATCAATATGAGAAATTTTTAGATCGCCTGCAGGAGGAAAAAATTGGGGAAGGCTACAGGGAGCAGCTGGCCAGAGAGGCTTTTGCCCGCACCTCTGAATATGACATGGATATAGCCACAAATTTTCCCTCCTGGCGCCAAAATGAAAAGTCACTGCCCCGCTATAAATTTCTAGCGGGTGAAAAAAAGATTGAGCTTAAATATGGAGAAAATCCTCATCAAAACGCTGCCGTATATGAAAATCGAGGCTCTTTTTCTTCCTCCGGAGAGAAAGGTTTGCTGGGGGCAGAGCAGCTGAATGGAGATGTGCTTTCCTATAACAATATGAAGGATGCGGCGGCGGCTATGGATGTTATTCAGGAATTTTCTGCTTCTCCTGCTGCTGTGATAATAAAACATACAAATCCCTGCGGTCTGGCCCGGGCCAGCTCTCCTGTGGTGGCCTTTCGCAGAGCTTACGCCGGCGATCCGCAGTCAGCTTACGGAGGCATTGCCGGTTTAAACAGAGAGGTGAACGCCTCAACTGCCCGCGAGATGGCAGGAGGAAGAAAATTTCTCGATGTAATTGTGGCTCCGGATTTTTCAGAGGAAGCGGTGGATATACTTCGTGAGCGCTGGGATGATGTTAAACTGCTGTCTGTGGGAGATATAGGAGCAGACAGGTCCGAAAAGGAAGTGACAGCCATTCCGGGTGGATTTCTCCTTCAGGATAGGGATGAAAGGAATGTCACTCCTGAAGATCTTGAGCTGGTGGTTGGTGAAGGTGAATTGACCGATGATGAAGTTGAAGACCTTATCTTTGCCTGGAAGGCGGTAAAGCACGTAAAATCCAATGCCATCGCTCTGGCCCGGGACGGAGCTTTAGTCGGGGTTGGAGCAGGTCAGATGAGCAGAATTGATGCAATTCATATAGCCGGTAGAAAAGCTTCGGGCCGGCAGCGGGGCGGAGTTTTGGCTTCAGATGCTTTTTTCCCCTTCCCTGACGCTATAGAGATGGCGGACGAGCTGGGGATAAAATTAATAATTCAGCCCGGCGGCTCCATACGTGATGCTGAGGTGAAAAATGCCTGCAAAAAGGCCGGTATCAGGATGGTGTTTACAGGCGTCAGACATTTTTTGCATTAAAACTTGACAGGTTTACGCAAGAAGGACCACTTGACAGAAAGACGGCTGCATGAGTATAATATTAGAGTAAGAAGAAAGCAAGAAGATTAACAGGAGCCGTCAACTACTCCACTAAATTAAACTGAATCAGAGTAAAATTTCATTGTGAGCGGAGCCTCATAGTTTCCATGAATGAGATCTATAAAAGTGGGAAAATGTTCTGAAAGTAGTGGTAGATTTCGATTGATATTTTTATCATAATGCGCAGTTATAACCTTATTTTATAGTCTCATAACGGATTAAATGCTGAGAAGGGAAGAGTACAGCCTTAAAGGCTGGAAGACCATCCTGGAGCAGAGGAAGGAAAGCCCTTGTTTTAAAGTATTTAAGGTTTAGGGTTAGTAATGTCCTCCGGCGGCCGCCGTTAAAAGGCATCTGGTGAAAGTGGTGTCCGGGGTTTTCAACCGTCAGATAATGTTCAATATGTTTGTCTATTGCTTTTCTGTATGCCCTGCCGGCACAAATAGAGTGGAACCGCGAACGCAATCCTGTTCGTCTCTAATTATTGGGGCGAGCAGTTTTTTTGTTTGTTATTGATGATATGGCAGTTATCGGGACGCTAATTTAGATAACATGTTTCAGCCTATAATCATTTGTATATTTTCATTTAATCCTGTATTAAAAACCTCTTAAATTTCCCTGAATGTAATGGAAAACCAAATTTATCAACTCATTTATTGGAAGCTATGAAGCCAGGGGACACTGGAAAATTTCCGAAACCCGGGTCAGGTCCATGCCCCAAAATCGTATTACCGGCTCAGGATGTGCCGGGATGAGCGAAGCTCAGGGAGGAGCTTTTGTGAAGGAAGCAGTATTTTTTGGTTAAAGAACAATCTTAAGCAGAGGAAAACTTCATTGGTAACGCAGCCTCATAACTTCTGTAAAAAGAGCTGAGCAGCTATGGCTTTCCAATATATATCGTTTTTTTGCATCAACGGTTTTGGCCAGAAATCATATTATCAGAATTTAAAGGGAGGTTATCGCAATGAAAAAGGTGATTTTACCTGATGGATCGGAGATGGAAGTGGATGAGGAAAGCAGCATCGAGGACATCGCCTATGAAATAGGGCCCAACCTGGGCAGCGATGCTGTGGCCGGCAGAGTAAATGGAAAAATGGTCGATCTTTACTATGAGCCCGGGTCGGGCAGCAGGGTGGATATAATAACCTTTGACAGCGATGAGGGGGTTGATGTTATTCGCCACACTGCCTCTCACGTTATGGCTCATGCCGTCAAAAATCTCTTTTCTGATGTAAGCCTGGCAATAGGCCCCACCACCGATGAAGGCTTTTACTATGATTTAGATTTGGAGGAGAGCTTATCCACCGATGACTTTTCAGATATAAAGAAGGAGATGGATCGGATAATTTCCGGGGATATTGAGATTAGAAGAGAGGAAATCCCCCGGGAGGAAGCGATAAAATTAATGAAGGAGAGAGGTGAGGATTATAAACTTGAGTTAATACGTGAGCTGGATGACGAAATGATAAGCTTTTACAGACAGGGGGATTTTATTGATCTCTGTGAGGGGCCTCACCTTCCCCGGACGGGTATGATAACTGCCTATGAGCTTCTCTCTGTAGCTGGTGCTTACTGGCGCGGCGATGAAAATAATCCCATGCTGCAGCGCATTTACGGAACTGCTTTTGCCACTCAGGAAAAACTGGATGAACACCTGGAAATGCTTGAGGAAGCAAAACAGAGGGATCACCGCCGGCTCGGTCAGGAGCTGGATCTATTTAGCCTGCACGATGAAGGTAAAGGATTTCCTTTCTTTCATCCCAAAGGAGTTGTAGTCTGGAATGAACTGATCGATTTCTGGCGGGAGCAGCATCGCCGTTTTGGCTATGAAGAGGTCAGGACTCCGGTGCTTCTGGACAGAAATCTCTGGGAAAGATCGGGACACTGGGATCACTACAAGGATAATATGTATTTCACTGACATTGATGATCAGGAGCACGCGGTTAAACCTATGAACTGTCCCGGTGTGATCAAAATTTATAATAACAGCATGCATAGCTACAGGGACTTTCCCCTGCGTCTCGGTGAACTGGGCCTTGTTCACAGGCATGAGCGCTCCGGAACCCTGCACGGTTTAATGAGGGTCAGAGCCTTTACTCAGGATGATGCTCACATATTCTGTCTGCCCTCACAAATTGAGGATGAGCTTAATGGAGTCATAGAGCTGGTGGAGGTACTCTACGGCGCTTTTGATTTTGACTACAATGTGGAGCTCAGCACCAAACCTGATAATGCAATGGGGGATGACGAGCTCTGGGAAAAGGCCACCTCTGCACTGGAGGCTGCTATAATAAATAAGGATCTGGATTATGTAATAAATGAAGGAGATGGGGCTTTCTACGGTCCAAAAATTGACTTCAATCTGGAGGACTGCCTGGGCAGGACATGGCAGTGCGGCACAATTCAGCTGGATTTTCAGATGCCTGAAAGGTTTGATCTCACCTATATCGGTGAGGATGATGAGGAACACAGGCCAGTCATGATACACCGGGCAATTTTTGGCAGCATTGAAAGATTTCTGGGAATTTTGATAGAGCATTATGCCGGGGCTTTTCCCACCTGGATGGCACCTGTTCAGGTTAAAGTAATACCTGTTTCTGATGATCAGATAGATTACTGCCGAGAAATTTATCGAGAGATGGAAGACGAAGGCTTAAGGGTGGAGATTGATGAGAGAAATGAACAGGTAAGCTACAAGATAAGAGAAGCCCAGGTGGAGCAGGTTCCCTACATGCTTGTCATAGGTTCTCGCGAGGAGGAAGCCGGAACGGTCTCTGTCCGTCACAGACGCGATGGAGACGTGGGTGAGATGTCCCCAGATGAATTTTTATCTGATGTTCAAAAAGAAATTGAGGAAAAAAGGAGTTGACTAATTGTTTTTGTTCTGGTATTATACAATATGACAATAAAGAAGGAGCGCCTGCTTCTCACCAGTGATAGGATCACTGGTTAATAATCTTCCTTTCCCGGTAAGTTAGCGAGGGGACGATTGTATCCTTGCAAAGGTCGGTGGGTTATTAGGTTGAGTGATTCTGCCGTCTGAAAATTGGGGATTGAAGATTTTGGAAAACAAGCGGGCCCGAACTGGCCCGCTTTTTAGTTTCGCTTCTTTCTGTGGCTTGAGGGGAAAAACCTGTTTGATTGCCCCCTCATACCACCCGGTCTGTCAGCCAAAAAGCTCGTTTCAGGCATAAATTGACCGGGAAAACAGGAAGGACTTCAATTTTTATCAGGAGGTGGAAATAATCGTAGAAGACCTGCGGGTCAATGATGAGATACGCGCCCGAAAAATTCGACTTGTGGATGGGGATGGAGAGCAGATCGGTGTTAAATCTCTGGATGAGGCCAGAGAAGAAGCTGATGAAAGAGGCCTTGATCTGGTGGAAGTAGCTCCTCAGGCGGATCCTCCTGTCTGCAAGATGATGGATTATGGCAAATATAAGTATGAGCAGGCAAAAAAGGAAAAAGAGGCCAAAAAGAAACAGAACGTCATGAATGTTAAGGAAGTTCAGATGGGAGTAAAGATTGACGATCACGATTTTGATGTGAAATTAAAGCAGGCCAGGCGTTTCTTAAATGACAAAGATAAAGTCAAAGTGCGCGTCAAGTTTCGCGGAAGGGAACTTGTTCATAAAGAGCTGGGATATGATTTGATGGATAGAATCAAGGAAGGCACAGAGGATCTCGGCAGCGTGGAGAGCGGTCCCAATATGGAAGGCCGGGACATGTTTATGCATATCACACCGGACAGCGATAAGGAGAACTAGGAGGTTTTATCATGCCCAAAATGAAAACTCATAAAGGTATTGCCAAGCGATTTAAAAAAACTGCCAGTGGAAAGTTAATGCACAAAAAAGGTTTTATGAATCACAAACAGGTTAAGAAAAATTCCGCCCGCAAAAGGCGGCTAAAAAAGGAAAAGGAGCTTGAAAGCACACATGCCAGTGATTATCGACAGATGATCCCCTATCAGTAAATCATCTTAAATATTATAGTATTATAGCAATATTATAGCTTCCAAAAACAGATATAGTATTACAGACAGAGCATTACAAATTGATGCTGGAATTGATTTTATTGCTGGAAAGGAGTGAGAGACCATGGCTCGAGTTAAGAGGGGCAGCAAGGCCAGAAAACGGCGCAAAAAGGTTTTGAAGAATGCCAAAGGTTACTTTGGATCCAGAAGTAAGCTGTTTCGTCCGGCCAAGCAGCAGGTGATGAGGTCGCTTGAGTATGCATACCGGGATCGGAAAAATAAAAAGCGGGAGTTTCGCAGGCTCTGGATTACACGCATAAATGCTGCTGCCCGCCAGGAAGGACTTTCCTACAGCCGATTTATAAACGGTCTTAAACAGGCTGATGTAAAACTGGACCGCAAGATTATGGCTGATCTGGCGGTAAATGATAAAGAGGCCTTTGCCGAATTGGTCGAAATAGCAAAAGACGAGCTGGAAAATTAACTTATAAAGGAGAACCCCGGAATATCCGGGGTTTTTGCTTTTTAGGGGGACATTATTTATGGAAAAAATAACCAGCCGTCAGAACTCCCGGGTTAAAGAACTTGTAAAACTGCAGAGCAAAAAACACCGGCGTCAAAAGCAGCAATTTCTTTTAGAGGGATTTACGCTCATTGAAGCTGCTCTACAGGCTGGAGCTGCCCTGAGAGAAATATATATATCTGCGGACATTGAGGAAAAAGAGGAGCTCGAGAAAATAAAGAATCTGGCAGGAGACGGAGCAATTTTTATCAATCTGTCCCCGCCGTTAATGGAAGAAGTCAGCACGACCGTTAATCCTCAGGGCATTGTGGCTGTGGCAGAGAAAAAAACAGCCTCGCTCGAAGATCTTCTCGTTAAACCAGAACCTCTGCTCCTCCTGGCTCGAATCCAGGATCCGGGTAATGCGGGGACCCTGCTAAGAACTGCCGCCGGAGCCGGCATTGAAGGTGTAATAGCCCTGAAGGGGACAGTGGATCTTTACAACCCCAAAGTAATACGCTCCAGCATGGGAGGGATGTTTCGCGCCTCCATCTGCACTGATGTGGAGCTGGAGGATTTTATTAAAGCTGTTATTGATGAGGCCGAAGAGAGAAGGCTGGTGATGGCTCAACCTGATAGCGGACAGCTTTACTTTGAAGCGGATTTTTCCCGTAATGATATCTTTGTGGTTGGCAATGAGAGCAGAGGTCTTCCGGGTGAATTAAAGAGCCTGAATCATATTCCGGTGAGCATACCTCTTCCCGGCGGTCTGGAGTCTTTAAATGCTGCCGTGGCCGGTTCAATAATCATATTTGACTGGCTGCGACAAAACCATTAAATTTTTGCAAATTTTTCTTGCGTGCGGTTGTTTATCCGCCCATGTTATGGTATAATTTAAAAAACGGGTTTGATAATATTCCCGGGTAAGGGAGTGGTCATTTTGAACATGGCCTCATCTTTTTTCTGGCAAATTTTTGAAAAGACCGGCTCGTTGTCTGCCTATCTGGCCTACAGAGAAATTTTTGAACAGGGGTCAGAGGAGGAAAACAAATATCTTCTCAAAGGCTGAGAAGGAGAGCAAGTAACCGACCGGCTGATAAAAATTATTAATAACTTTGATAAGATAAGGTCAGGTTGGTGAATTTCCCTCCGGAGCCGGCAGCTGAACTGAGAGTAAGCTGTAACGGGAGAAAACCCGTTATCAATCACCCGAGCGGTTCAGGTCCAGGCCTGAACAAATAGGGTGGTAGCGCGAGTCTCTCGTCCCTGTGCGGGCGGGAGATTTTTTGTTTGTGTTTTCCTTTACTTCAATTCAAGGTTTCAGGGTTTTTTTCTAAATTTGCTTTTGAAGAGGTGCTAAATTTTCTGGAAAGCTATATTTACTTACTTTAATTACTTACTTAACCGGCAGGAGGTGCACAAAAGTTGGACATTGAAGAAACTGTCAACGGTATAAAGGAGGATTTTGAGGAGAGATTTGCTAAACTTGAGGATCTCGATGACTGGGAGGATCTGCGTGTTGATTTTTTGGGCAAAGAAGGAAGAGTGCAGGAACTTTTCGGAATGATGGGATCTATTTCCGAGGAGGAAAGACCCGTCCTGGGAAAAGCTGCCAACCAGCTCAAGGAAACGATCGAGTCGAGGCTGGAAGAAAAAAAGAATGAGCTTAAAGAAAAAGAAAAAATGCACCGGCTTGAGCGGGAGAGAATCGATGTAACTCTCCCGGGAGCGGGGGTCAAAAAGGGCAGCAGGCATCCTCTGAAATCTGTGACAGAGGAACTTGAGGACATTTTTGTAAGCATGGGATTTAAGATTGCCGAAGGTCCTGAGGCGGAAAGTGAATATTACAATTTTAAAGCTCTCAACATTCCTGAGGATCACCCCGCACGAGATCTTCAGGATACGCTCTATCTGGATGATGACATGCTTTTGAGAACTCACACCTCTCCCGTGCAGATCAGAACAATGGAGGAGACTGAACCCCCGGTCAGGATAATTGCGCCCGGGAGAGTCTACAGGGCTGATGAGCTGGATGCTTCTCATTCACCTGTTTTTCATCAGCTTGAGGGGCTTGTGGTGGATGAAGATATAACATTTGGCGATCTGAAGGGCACCATAAGAACGATGATTGAAGAGATCTACGATGAAAGCCGTGAGGTTCGTTTTCGACCCAGCTATTTTCCCTTCACAGAGCCAAGCGCAGAGGTGGATGTTTCATGCGGAGTCTGCGGCGGTGATGGATGCCGTCTCTGCTCTCACACAGGGTGGCTGGAAATTATGGGTTCGGGCATGGTTCATCCTTATGTGCTCGATATATGTGATATTGATCCGGAGAAATACAGCGGATTTGCCTTCGGTATGGGCATTGATCGTATAGCAATGCTCAAATACAATATCAACGATATCAGACTTCTTTTTGAAAATGACAGACGTTTTCTCTCCCAGTTTAGATAATTTACTCTTTTTCATAACAGATTAACAGAGCAAAATTATCAGGAGGAGATACAGATGAAGATTTCCTATAGATGGCTGGAGTCATATCTGGATATTCCCTATGATCCCGGGGAGCTTGCCGGAGAAATGACCATGGCAGGTCTTGAAGTTGAGGCCATGGAATATCTCGGACAGGACCTGGAAGATATAATTGTGGGATGCGTGAAGGAAGTTTCACCTCATCCCGATGCCGATAATCTCTATGTGTGCAGTGTGGACAGCGGAGAAAAGGACATTCAGGTAGTCTGTGGAGCGGATAACGTCAGGCCTGGGCTCAAAGTTCCTCTGGCACCACCGGGTACAGAGCTGCCGCAGGGTACATATGTGGAATCCGCTGAAATTAGAGGTGTTAAATCGGAAGGCATGATCTGCTCTCGAAGCGAGCTGGATCTTGATGAGAAAGAAAATGAAGAGGGGATTATGGAATTACCCTCTGATTATACCTGTGGAGATTCTTTTATCAGGCAGACGGGAAGAGATGACTATGTATATAAGCTGGATTTAACTCCCAATTATGCCCGCTGTCTGGGGATGCTCGGTACAGCCCGGGAGATTAAAGCGCTTTCAGATAGAGAGCTCGAGCTTGACTGGCCCGAAAAAAGCATCTCTGCAGAAGGGGAAAATCCCGTCCGGGTCACTGTTGAGGATGAAAATCTATGCCCCCGCTATACTGCCCGACTGATCGAGAATATTGAAATTGAGTCATCACCGCGATGGATCCAGCATAGATTAAGAGCTGTGGGGATAAGACCGATAAATAATGTGGTAGACATAACCAACTATGTTATGCTCGAATACAATCAACCCCTGCACGCTTTTGACTACGATCTTGTGAACGGAAATGAAATAATTATAAGGACGGCCAGAGATGACGAAAGCCTCGTCACCATAGATCACGAAGAAAGGGAACTTCATTCGGAGGATCTGGTGATTGCTGATAAAGTTAATCCTGTAGGTCTGGCCGGAGTGATGGGAGGTGCAGCCACGGAGGTGCACCGGGGAACAGATAAAATTTTGCTTGAGTCTGCCTGCTTTGATCCTGTATCTATAAGGCGAACAGCCCGCAGGCACGGTATGCGCACGGACTCGTCTCATAGATTTGAGAGGAAGGTTGATATAACTGCAGTTAAGGAAGCATCCCGCCGGGCCTGCCATCTGCTGGAAAAGTATGCCGGAGGAGATGTGCAGGGGGAAGCGGTCGATATTTACCCTAAACCCTATAAGCCGCGCCGATTTGATCTGAGCAGCCGGAGGGTCAACGAGCTTCTGGGTATAGATGTCGATACAGCTGAGATGGAGAGTATGCTGGAAAGGCTGGGATTTGACTGCAGCCGCAAAGATGATGAGCTTACAGTTAAGGTTCCGGGATTTCGCACTGATGTCGAATACAGGGCCGGACTGGTGGAGGAGATTGCCCGGGTTTATGGCTACAACAACATCGATTATACCAGGCCGGCAGCCATTGAGCCGGGGGGTAGGACCAGGCGACAGAACCTTAAATTGAGTCTTCGCAGGCTGCTTAAAGGACAGGGATTTAACGAGGCCGTCTGCTTCAGCTTAAGGCCCCGCAGCGATGAGTTTTTGGAATATTTGAGGGGTGATCAAAAGAGTTGTCCGGTTTTGAAAAATCCCTTGAGCGAGGCCCATGCAACCCTGCGGACTTCTGTAGTTCCCGGTCTTTTAGAGTCTCTTTCTCGCAATGCCCGCAATCAGGTTAAAAGCCTTTCTCTTTACGAGCTTGGCAATGTTTTTTTCCAGCCCGAAAATGAGGTGAGACCTGAGGAGAAATTAAAGCTGGGGCTTGCCAGTATGGGGGCGGAGAATGATAGAGATCCCTGGAATCTCGATGCTCCCGATTACTTTTATATAAAAGGAATACTGGAAAATGTGATCGAGGATCTTGCTATAGATGAAACGGAATGGGTTAAAGCAGAACATCCTCTCTTTCATCCCGGCCGCTGTGCCCGACTGAAATTGGACGATAGACCGGCTGGTTATATGGGAGAGGTTCATCCGGATATCATTGAAAAACATGACCTTCCCCCGAGAACATCTGCAGCAGAAATTGATTTTGATCTTCTCTTTGAATCTGCCTCATATGAGGATATTGAATATGAGCCCCTGGCGCGTCATCCATCGGTGCTCAGAGATCTGGCAGTTGTTGTGGACAGGGATATCACTGCGGGGATGATTAAAGAAAAAATTATTGAGGCTGCCTCATCTCACCTTAAATTCATAGAAATGTTTGATTTTTACCAGGGCGAACAGATTTCGGAAGGTAAAAAGAGTCTGGCCTACAGGTTAACTTTTCTCAGCCGGGAGAGAACTCTTGAGGAAGAAGAGGTAAATGATGAAATGGACAAAATTATGAAAAGGCTTGAGGAGGATCTGAGGGCTAAGATTCGAGGAAGAGAAACTTAAACACAGATTTTTGTTCTCTATTGAAAGATATCTTATTAAATCACTATCATGATGCTTATGGCCGGAAGATATAAAGCGAAGTGATACTCGAAATTTCGAAAACAGAGTCAGGTCCATGGCTAAAAAATTGTGTCCCCGGTTCAGGATTTGCGGGGCTTATAACTAAATAAGCATATTTTGACACAGCAATTTACGATTAAACGCAAGAAGAACCTTAATTGCGGGGAGTTTAGAACTTTATTGCAGGAATATACCGGTTTTATGGGGAATAAATAAAAAAAGCGGGGCTGGAGGCTTTAATATGGCAAAAAATAGATCCGGGGATGAAAAGCAAGTAAAAAGAGAAAATCGAAAGAAATTTAATGTGGAAATACTGGGAGAAGATATTACTGTGGTGGGGAATCTTTCCCGCGATTATGTAGAGAGCCTGGCAGCCTATATAAATGACCTGGGCAGAGACATATCCAGGGCATATCCTACACTTCCCCGCCGGCGTCTGCTTGGTTTGACCATACTTAACATAGCTGATGATTACTTTCAGGCCAAAGAGGTTCGGGAAGATCTGGAAGAGGAAATAGAAGATCTGGAAGAGGAAAAAAACAGGCTGCAGCAGGAGCTGGCCCGGCTTAGAGAGGAAAATGAAGAGCTTCTGGATCTGCTGCAGGAGGTTGAGTAAACCTTGCAGGGGATTTCACTTCTGGATATTTTCATAACTCTTATAGTGCTTTATTTTCTCATAAGCGGGTATCGCAGCGGTTTTGTAAGGCAGACAGCCACAATCATAGGACTGATAATTTCGGCTTTTATGGCTTTTAGATTATATCTGCCTCTGACCGATTTTGCTGCAAACTATACGGATATATCACCCACCATTTTGCAGTTTATAAGCTTTTCGGCCATATTCATTGTGTTTAATGTGATCATACATCTGCTGGGAGAAGCACTGCGCTCCTTCTTCAAAAATTTTTATCTGGAACCGGCGGATAGAGCCGGAGGATTTATTATGGGAGGGTTAAAGGGAATCCTCATTGTTTACCTGCTTGTGCTGGTTCTCAATGAAATTCCCCTTGGTGAAGTTGAACAGGTGCTGGAAAATTCTGAGCTGGCCGGCAATTTACTTGCTTTAACGCCTGTATTTCAGGATTTACTCAATGAACTGCTTGGCTAAACAGCTCATATAAGGATGGATTATATGGATATAACATCAAAAGAGATTTCTAAACTTTTAAATGAGTTTGCTGATTTTCTGGAAATCAAAGGAGAAAATGTCTATAAAATCAGGGCTTATGAGAATGCTGCTCGCCGTCTAACCTCGCTGGAGGAGGAGTTGAAGCTTCTCTGGCAGGAAGACAGGCTGACCGAGATTGATGGCGTGGGAGAAGGTATAGCTTCGGCTATCGATGAGGTGTTTAGAACCGGCACGCTGGAAGAACTCGAGGAATTAAAAAGGGAACTCCCCGATGGAATCATAGACCTTTTGCAGATACCCGGTCTGGGCCCGAAAAGAGCCCATCAGCTGTTTTATAAACTGGAAATAAACAATGTCGAGGATTTGGGCAGGGCTCTTGAGGCGGGAAGAGTTAGAGAGCTTGATGGCTTCGGAGAAAAGCTGGAGAAAAAACTTATAGAGGGAGTGGCCCGATTTCGCAGGTTTCAGGACTTTTACAGCATAGATGAAGCTGAGGCAATTTTTTCGGAGCTTTCCGGGCTTATTGAGGAGCATTCTGACCTGGTGGATAATTTCAAGGAAGTGGGCAGTTTTCGACGAAAAAAGGAGCTTGTGAGGGATATAGATATTCTTGTATGTCCGGCTTCCGGGAAAAAGGAAAAGTTTATTGAGATGCTGCTTGAGGATGAGAGATTAAAAAGAAAAGAGGATAATTCCCGGAATGAGGATCTTCTTTCCTGTGAGTGGCAGGGGGGATTCGATGTAGAATTTGTCTTTGCCAATAGGGAAAATTATCCTGTAGCTCTGCAGAGAGCTACGGGTTCGGAAGAACACAGCAGGAAACTCGAAAATTTAGCTGAAGATAAGGGGTTGACTTTTTGCGGTAATGGAATGGAAAATAGCGAGGGCGAAGATATAATTTTGGAGGATGAGGAGGATTTGTATCAGAGGTTAGGACTTAAATTCATAATACCTGAATTGCGGGAAGACAAAGGTGAAATAGAAGCTGCTGCTGAGAATAATCTTCCCGATAGCCCCGGGATTGATGATATAAAAGGGGATCTTCACGTGCATTCCAGATACAGCGATGGCACGCACAGCCTTCGTGATATGACAGAGATGGCCGTCCGAAGGGGTTATGAATATATAGCCATTACAGATCATTCAGTTTCGCTCAGGATTGCTGATGGCCTCAGCGCTGAAGATCTGGCTGCTCAGAGTGAGGACATAGACAAAATTCAGGATGATTTTTCTGATATTAAAATTTTGAAAGGTGTGGAGGTTGACATATTGCCATCCGGAGAGCTGGATTATGACGACAGTGTCTTAGGGCAGCTCGATTTTGTGATTGCTTCAATCCACAGCAATTTTTCTCAGTCCGAACAGGAGATGACGGAGCGAATAATTAAAGCTCTGAGAAATCCTCATGTTGATATTCTCGGTCATCCTCAGGGGAGGCTGCTGGCCAGCCGTCGGGCTTACAGTGCAAATATGGAAGAAATTATTGAGGAGGCGGCCAGCACAGGCACCTGCCTGGAAATTAATGCTTCTCCTTCGCGACTTGATCTGGATGATGAGCATACCCGCCGGGCTGTAAAGGCCGGAGTTAAGGTGGCTATTAATACCGATGCTCACCATACCGGTGAGTTTTCCAGCATCAAATACGGTGTGAATATTGCCCGTCGCGGCTGGTTGAGCAGCGAGGACATCATAAA
Organism: uncultured Halanaerobiaceae bacterium; assembly: GCA_964630835.1. GTDB lineage: Bacteria > Bacillota > Halanaerobiia > Halanaerobiales > Halarsenatibacteraceae > Halarsenatibacter. Next base: position 36,452 of record CAZVZM010000008.1, on the reverse strand, counting down.
TACCTTTTCTATCGATAAATTACTGCAGTTTTTGGAGGAGGATTATTAATATTGGCCAGCAAGGATTTGCATCACCCCAGTCTGGAAATGCTCGAATTTGCCAAAATAAGGGATATTGTAAAAGATTACGCTTCAACAGGGCCCGGCCAGGATAGAGCAAAAAATTTGCTCCCTCTCAGGGATAAAGATGTCATTGAACGCAGATTATCCGAAGCTGAACAGGCTGGAAATATTGTATCCGAAAAGGGCAGACCTCCGTTGAGAGCTCCAGCGGGCCTGGAGAAAATTTTAACGAGAGCGGAAAAAGAAGTTGTGCTTAAGATCGAAGAGATAGTCAGGGTGGATAGAGTTCTTGAAGCGGCAGTGGAAACCCGCAGTTTCATGGAAAACATTCAGGATGATGATCAGGACAGCTCTGCAGATTCTGATAGTCTCTTAACGGGGCCCCTGCTGGAATACAGCCGACATCTTACCTCTCTGCCCGGGTTAAGAAAGAATATTGATGATGTCATCGATGAAAAAAATGAGATAAAGGATGATGCCAGCGAAAAGCTTTTAAGCATCAGAAAGAAAATAAAATCGAGCGAGGAAAATATCAGAAATCAGCTTCAAAAAACCATCAAAAATCAAAGGGATCTGCTTCAGGACGATGTTATAACCCGCAGGGAAAACAGATATGTGGTGCCAGTAAAACAGCAGCACCGTAATACTTTTTCCGGTATCATTCACGGCAGCTCATCCAGCGGAATGACTGTTTTTATGGAGCCCATGGCAGTGGTGGAACTAAACAATCAACTTCGGGAGCTCCAGCAGAAAGAAAGCGAGGAAATACAGCGCATACTGCAGAGATTGAGCTGGGAAGTTGCCGGTGAAAGTCAGACTATAAGGCAAAATTACCGCCTGCTTATAAAACTCGATGACTGCTTTACAAGGGGGCGCTTTAAAAATGACTGGTCGGCAGTAAGCCCGGAGCTTAACGACAGAGGAGTTATAGATATAAAACAGGGGCGCCATCCCCTTTTGGGAGATGAAGCGGTTCCTATCGATATCGAAGTTGGAGATGGATTTAATAATCTGGTTATTACTGGCCCCAATACCGGAGGGAAAACGGTTTCTCTTAAAACGCTGGGGCTTTTTGTAGTTATGACTTTAGCGGGGATTCCCATTCCCGCCTCAGAGGGGAGTAAAATTTCTGTTTTTGAGGATGTCTTTGCCGACATAGGAGATGAACAGAGCATAGAACAGAATCTGAGCACTTTTTCTTCTCATATGAACAATATTAAGACCTATTTAAGCCGGGCGGGTGAGAGATCTCTTGTTTTACTGGACGAGATTGGTGTTGGAACTGATCCCCGGGAGGGGGCGGCCCTGGCTGTGGCCATTCTTGAGGAATTTAAAAGCAGAAACTCCATATGTGTAGCTACGACTCACTACAGTCAACTCAAGAGCTATGCTTTTACAACAGAGGGTGTGGAGAATGCCTCGGTGGAATTTGACGTCGAAACATTGAGTCCTACCTATCGGTTGATAATGGGAATTCCAGGCGGCAGCAATGCCTTTGAAATTGCTATAAGGCTTGGGATCCCGGAAAATTTAATCGAAAATGCTCGTTCTTTGCTGGAAGAAGATGAGCTTGCCGTTGAAGAAATTATCAGAGATCTAAATCAGGAGCGCCAGAAGTATATCGAGAAGAATACTGAGCTGGAGAAAAAGGAGGCCCGACTGAAGCGCAGGGAGGAAAAAATACAGAAGAGAGAAGAGGAACTGGAAGAAAAAAAGGATGAAATAATCGAACGCACCCGGGAAAAAGCCAGAAGGCAGTTAAAAAGGCTGAGGGCTCGCTCCAAGGAAATAATTTCTGAGCTCAAAAATCAGGATTTCACCGATAAAAAACAGATTGATCGCTTTGAAACACGCCTGAATGAAGAGCTTAAAGAGTTTGGACGACAGTTTAAGCCCCCCCGGGAGGAAGAAAAGAGTAAAGATGTTGATTACGATTTTTCTCCTGGAGACAGAGTAAAAATTAGAAGCGTGGGCCAGCAGGGGGAGATCATCTCAATTGATGAGGAAAAAAATGAAGTGGAGGTTCAGGCCGGTATAATGCAGGTAACTGCAGATAAATCCGATCTGGTCCCCGTTGAAAGTACTGAAGAGGCGACGGAGAAGACAGTAAAAAAGTATCAGGTGAAAAAGAGCAGTTCCGTTTCTCCCTCTCTGGATTTGCGGGGAAAAAGGTATGAGGAAGCCCAAAAGGATGTCGATAAATATCTGGATGATGCTTTCCTGGCCGGGCTGAACGAAGTGGAAATAATTCACGGCAAGGGCAGCGGAGCTCTGCGCAGGGCCGTGAGAGAAATCGTTGAGGGCCACGATCACGTCAAAGATTTTAGAGGAGGCCAGGAGAAAGAAGGAGGCATGGGAGTCACGATTGTTTCTCTAAATTAGATTTGCTGGTTTTTGGACATGAAATATTTTTGAACCTATTCTTCTTCCGGCGAAAGCATATCTATAAGGCTGTCAATTCTCTCCATTCTGTCCTCATCTATTTCCTCTTCAGCATCATCTTCTTCTGCTGCTTCCTCGATGTCATCCTCAGAGAGATCTTCAGGAGTTGCCTCCTCATCGGCGCCCGCGTCATCATCCATGATGCCCAGTTCGCTCAGAAGACCTTCATCTACATCGTCAGGTGTTTCGCCGGCCTCATCGGGTGAAAAATCACGGGCTAAGTCTGGATCCCCTATCTGTGGTTCATCCAATACAAAGCCGGTGTGATCTGGACATGGCTCCTCGGGCACCATGGCATATGCAGGCTCATTATCTTCGGTTTCTACTGGCATACCTGTCTCTGGATCAATGTCCAGAACAGGCATGTTTTCCTGAGCTTTATAAACTCCGCTTATCGGTTCATAATCTCCGGGGGGATTTCTCTGTTGAAAACTTTTTGAAAATGGGCCAAGAAGGATGCCGCTTTCCTGGAAGTAGCTCGCAGTGGTTATTCTTTCCTGTGGACAGGTCGTAGTGGCCAGAAGACCGGTTTCTTCATCCAGCCTCACCTGATCGATTGGCTGAGAGTATGGGCTTATTTCATCAGGTATATTGTCCTCCCTGAATATTTCCTGAACTGCCCGGGGATTATCTGAACCGGGGAGAAGACTATTGATGGGATCGATTTCCTGTGTTACAATATTATCCGGTTTTTCAAATGAAGTTTCAGGAATCTCCTCCACAATTTCATCCATATAATTGCTCCAGACCATGGTGGCATGGGCGCTGCCAATCCTGCCCGTGGTATCATAATTCATGCGCCTGGGTTGATCTTCTCCTATCCATACTCCTGTAATGCTTTCAGGGATCATGCCTATGAACCAGGCATCGGTAAATTTATTGGTGGTGCCGGTTTTGCCGGCCACCTCTCTTTCCATTTCGGCTCTCCAGCCGGTGCCTTCTTCCACAACTGATCTCATCATATCCAGAACCAGATAGCTATCCTCTTCGGGAAGAACCGCTTTTTTGGATGGATTTGCTTCATAAATCACATTACCTTCTCTGTCGCGAACTTCTTTGATGGCGTGCGGTTCAGACCATACACCTTCGGCAGCAAATGCTGAGTAAGCCGAGGTAAGCTCTAAGGGGGTTACTCCTCTGTTGAGACCTCCCAGGGCCAGAGACAGATGATCATCAAAATAATCTTCCTCGGTAAAAGTGGTAATTCCCAGCTCTTCGGCCAGGTCCGTGGTTGTTCTCACCCCCACCTCCTCAATCATGTTGACAGCAGCAACATTGAGGGAATGCGTGAGTGCATGACGCAGAGATACGAGGCCATGATACTCATGCTCATAATTGACCGGCCAGATCTGATAAGTGCTGTCAGGTTTGGGGCTGGACCTGGGAATATCATAAACAGTATCTCCAGGCGAATGCCCCTCATTAATAGCAGCAGCATATACAAGGGGTTTAAAAGCTGAACCCGGCTGTCGGGCCGCCTGGGTGGCACGATTGAAATAATCCTCTTCCCCTCTTCCCCCAATTAGAGCCTGTATACCCCCTGTTTGAGGATCAAGTGAGATGAGAGAATACTGAGGTTGAACTGGAGAATGTGTGTAATCCCTTTCAACAGTCGGTATGATATAATTTTCCACAGAGGTTTCCAGAGCATCTTCGGCAGCTTTTTGCTGTTCGAGATCGAGGGTGGTCTTAACCTCAAGTCCTCCTCCGTAAACCATTTCCACTCCAAACATATTGAGAAGCCTGTCCCTGACATAGCGCACAAAATAAGGGGCTTTATCATCAAGCTCGTCTTCCTCCTGTCCGCGCTCGACTTCGATGGAGGCTTCTTTGGCCCTTTCAGCCTCTTCTTGATCTATATATCCCAGTTCATTCATTCTGTTAAGCACGACATTTCTACGCTGGCGGGCTCCATCTTTATTGTTGTAGGGAGAATAAAAATTGGGTGCCCGGGGCAGAGCGGCGAGCAGGGCCGACTCCTCCAGATTGAGCTCGCTTACATCTTTGTCAAAGTAATGCCTGGAGGCAGCCTGAACACCATAGGCATTATGACCAAGAAAAATTTCATTAAGATACATTTCCAGGATTTGAGATTTGGTATACATGCGCTCGAACTGCATGGCAAGATAGATCTCCTGCAATTTTCTATATACTGTCTGTTCCTGGGTTAGCAGTGCGCTGCGGGCAAGCTGCTGGGTGATGGTGCTGCCGCCTTGAACAGTTCTCCCTTCCATTATATTGGTGAGCATGGCACGGGTGATCCCGACCATATCGATCCCGTGATGATCATAAAAATTGTGATCTTCAATGGAGATCATTGCCTGCTGTAGCTCTTCAGGTATTTCTTCCAGCTCAACATAAACTCTATCTTCAACAAAGAGACTGTTAAGCAGCTCTCCGTCACTGCTCAAAATTTTGCTGGTCTGAACGCCACCTCTGTATTCACTAATATCGGGGGTGTCTTCAATCAACCACATGGCTGAACCCAGAAAAACCCCGACAAAAAGAGAAACAATTAATATAAATGCTGCGGCTATGTATCTGAATTTTCCGGAACTTTTTTTGCTGTTCGAACTATCTTTTTCAGACAAAATTAGCACCTCCTGGGTCACAGGAATTGCGCTTACATTATAACATAAATATAAATTTACTGCCAGCTGCGCCATATTTGGCGATGGAAAATATTATAATTTTTATCTCGGAGCGAAAAAAACTGAAGCAGAGGAAAAATTTCATGTGATCGGAGCCCCCTGGCTATCTGGAATTATCATTATATAATAGCAGATAGAATAACAGCAAACTCAAACAAGATTAATAACTGATCTGGAAAAGGACCGGTATTTTATGTGAGAGCTGTAAATGAATGGCATGGGTATGGGGTTGTTAGCATAATTCTATTCTGTTATAATTATATTATATGTAAATGATGTAATTCCTTTTTTATAGAATACTTTTTATTTATAGATTTTCTCCATAACCTTCGGTGAAATTTACGACTTATGCCTGTAAAGAGGCAGCTACTCACAGCTTCCTCCAACAACTGATGTGGAGAAGAACCTTATTTATTTTCACAGCAATAAAGGGAGGTGAAGATCCGGCTTTGCCGGACGATAACATTGAAAAGAAATGACATAGATGATCAGCTGCAGGTGCTTTGCAGAGGAGTTGAAGAGATGATTGACAGAGAGGAGCTGAAAGAGAGACTGGAGGAGGCCCAAAAGGAAAATAGACCTTTAAAGGTTAAATTGGGCCTGGATCCATCGGCTCCCGATCTTCACATAGGACATACTGTTGTATTAAATAAGCTTAAGCAGTTTCAGGATTTCGGTCACGAGGTGCACCTTATAATTGGTGACTTTACCGGTATGATAGGAGATCCCAGCGGTAAATCTAAGACAAGACGTCAGCTTACGCGGGAAGAAGTTGAGGAAAATGCCCGCACTTACCGGGAGCAGTTTTCTAAAATTTTAGATCCCGATCGCACGGAACTCCACTTTAACAGCAGCTGGCTGGAAGATCTGGATGCTCGCGATGTGATAAACATATCATCTCGTTATACAGTGGCCAGAATGCTCGAAAGAGAAGATTTTGCCAGCCGAATGAAAAATAATCAGCCTATCTCTATCCATGAATTTCTTTATCCTCTGATGCAGGGTTACGATTCTGTTGCTCTTGAGGCTGATATTGAGCTGGGAGGGACCGATCAGAAGTTTAACCTGCTGGTGGGGAGAAAGCTGCAGAAAGAGTTTGGACAGAAGCCGCAAGTTTTAATCATGATGCCCTTGCTGGAAGGTTTGGATGGCGAGGATAAAATGAGTAAAAGCCTGGATAATTATGTGGGCATTGAGGAAGATGCAAAAACTATGTTTGGCAAAATAATGTCGATACCGGATGAGCTCATTCTGCGCTATTTCCGACTTCTTTTAGACCTTGAGTCAGAGCGCATGCAGAAGATTGAAAAGGAGTTACATCAGCAGGACAAAAATCCCATGCGCTGGAAGAAGGAGCTGGCCGGAAAAATTGTTGAGCGATTTTATGATAAAGAGAGAGCTGAAGAGGCCGCAAAAGAGTTTGAAAAGGTATTTTCTCGCGGAGGAATCCCCGAGGACATTCCGGAAATTGAGATCTCTGATGAAGAGCTGGAAAATGGCAGGATATGGATAGTAAAATTAATTGCGGCCACCGATATGGTGGACAGCAACAGTGAGGCCCGCCGCCTGATAAAGCAGGGGGCTGTTTCGCTGGATGATGAAAAGATAGAGACTATTGATTACGACGTAAAGCTTGAAGATGATATGGTGCTGCGAATAGGTAAAAGAAGATTTGCCAGAATTAAAAGGGGAGATTGATCATGAAAACGGATGAACTGCGCAGTTCTTTTCTGGAATTTTTTGATAGCAAAGATCATCTGGTTGCTGACAGCGCTCCTCTTGTGCCGCAAAATGATCCCTCGCTTTTGTGGATTAATGCCGGTATGACTCCACTTAAGCCCTATTTTAGCGGAGCAGAAACTCCTCCTAACACAAGGATGGCTACATCACAAAAATGCATACGAACAAACGACATAGAAAATGTAGGTAAAACAGCTCGCCATCAGACCTTTTTTGAGATGCTCGGCAATTTTTCTTTCGGGGACTATTTTAAGGAAAGGGCAATCGCCTGGTCCTGGGAATATGTTACCGAAGTGCTGCAGCTGCCTGAAGACAAACTAATAATTACAATCTTTAGAGATGATGATGAATCTTACGATATATGGCGTGAAAATATTGGTGTGCCTGCGGAAAAGATTGTTCGCCGGGGCAGGGATGAAAATTTTTGGCAGATAGGCACCGGTCCCTGCGGTCCCTGTTCGGAAATTCATATAGACAGGGGAGAAAAGTACGGGACTGCCCCCGTTGAAGAGCTAAATGATGCGACCCTTGAGAGGGAGGGAGATCGCTTTTTAGAGCTGTGGAATCTGGTTTTTACTCAGTACGATTACACCGAAGAAGGAGAGTATGTTGAGCTGCCTCAAAAAAATATTGATACCGGCATGGGACTTGAGCGCACTGCTTCTGTGATGCAGGGTGTGGACTCAAACTTTGAAACTGATATTATGTTTCCAATCATTGAGAAAGTCACCTCCCAAACAGGACACAGCTATAATGATAGCGATGAGATAATGACGGCTCTTCGCGTTATATCCGATCATGTCCGGGGTGTGACCATGGCTGTTTTTGATGGAGTCATTCCTTCCAACGAGGGCAGGGGTTATGTGTTGAGGCGGCTTCTCCGGCGCGCCTCCCGTTACGGCAGAAATCTGGGTTACAGAGAGCCATTTCTTCATTCGCTTGTTGATACGGTAATTGACGTTATGAGCGGCGGTTATCCTGAACTTTCAGAGCGGAGGAAATTTATTGAAAAGGTGATCAAATCTGAAGAGAAAAGCTTTCTTGACACCCTGGAAGATGGTGTTAAGATACTGGAAAATCTGGTTGAAGAGATGGAAAAGGAGGGGAAAGAAGAGCTGGAAGGCGATAAGGCCTTTGAACTCTATGACACCTATGGTTTTCCGCTTGATTTAACCAGGGATATGCTGGCCGAAAGGGATATGACTCTGGATGAAGAGGGATTTGAGGAGGCTATGAAGGAGCAGCAGAGGAGGGCCAGACAGGCTAGAGTTGATACCGGCTTTGCCGGTGGAGAGGTGGAGGTATACGAAGAGATCCTGGAAAACATGGAACAGGAACCGCAATTTGTTGGTTATGAAAACTTGAGTGAGACTGCTACAGTTGAAGCTCTCGTTAAAGAGGGAGACAAAATTTCTGATCTAACAGAGGGTGAAGAAGGAGAAATTATAGTGGATAGAACTCCCTTTTATGCCGAGGGAGGAGGACAGGTCGGTGATGAAGGAATTATTACCGACGGAAATGGATTTAAGGCACGGGTAAGGGATGTGAAAGATTTTATTGGACTTTCTGTTCATCAGGTTGAAGTAGAAACTGGCAGCATCAGCACCGAAGCCCGGGTGCAGCTTGAGGTCTTTGAGGAGCCCAGAGATGCCACCGCCCGCAACCATACCGCGACTCATCTCCTTCATCAGGTACTGATGGATGAGCTGGGAGATCATGTGGCACAGTCCGGCTCTCTGGTGGCTCCCGAGAGATTGCGTTTTGATTTTACTCATTTCGACAGTCTCACAGACCAGGAAATCGAAAGGATTGAGGACAGAGTAAATTCTCTGATATGGGAAAATAGAGATGTGAGATCACGCTACACTACAGTTAATGAAGCCAGGAAAATGGGGGCTCAGGCGCTTTTTGAAGAGGAGTATGGTGAAGAAGTTCGCGTTATTGAGGTGGATGATTTTAGTCTGGAGCTATGCGGAGGCACTCATGTTGACTCCACCGGTGAGATTGGGATGTTTAAGATTTTGAATGAAAGCGGAATTGCCGCCGGTGTGCGCAGAATAGAAGCTGCCACCGGTCACAGAGTACTCAAATATCTGCGCGAACAGGAGAACACTTTGATTGACATCTCCCGCAGACTTAATTCCGGCACTGATGCTGTCCTGGATAGAGTAGATCATCTCATTTCTCAAAATAAACAGCTGGAACGAAAAGTGGAGTCGCTGCAGGACAAACTGGCCAGCAATACGGCTGAAGATCTCATTCAGGAGAAAGAAAAAATTTCCGGTCTGGATGTAATTACTGCCAGCATTGAGGGGGCCGGGAAGGAAACCATACGTTCACTGAGCGATGAACTTATTAAGAAGCTGGATAGCGGCGTTATTATTCTGGCCGGACCTGCTGAGGAAAAGGTCTACCTGGTGGCCAGAGTAAGCTCAGATCTTGTCGAGGATGGGTTTGATGCTGGAGATATTATTGATGAGGCTGCCCGCCAGGTAGGTGGCGGCGGCGGTGGCCGTCCTGATATGGCACAGGCAGGTGGAAGCAAGCCGGAGAATGTGGATAGGGCATTTACCAGAGCACGTGAAATAATCGAGAATAAAATGGCGACAGCACGGGAGTAAAGTCATGGCATAGTATAGATTGATTGTTTTCTATCGTATTAAAATCAAGCTTACAGAGGGTGGAGATTTATGAAAAATGAGCGCAGTGAGTCCGGAGATAAAACTGTTAAGTTTGATTTTGACCTGAGCGAAGAGATGAATGAGGCCGGGTATATACTCAATGAAGTTTATAAAGCGTTAGAGGATAAGGGTTATAATCCAGTTAATCAAATTGTTGGTTATCTAATTTCGGGCGATCCTGCCTACATTACAAGTCATATGGAAGCTCGAAGTATGATACGCACCATTGATCGGGATGAAATACTGGAAGAATTGATCAGAGAATACATGAAGCAATAAAGAGCTATCTGATCTACAGAAAAGATTTCCCCGCATCTGTTTTAAGCTGTCCTGACAGACTACTTTTAACCTCCCGGCCTGTACTGGCCGGGTTTATTTTTGAATGCAAATTGTCGGGTTTTCAGGATTTTCAGGTTTTTACTTTTTGATTATGAAAAGAAGCGCTTTTCATATTCTCCAGGAAATAAAGTTTGAGAGAATGCAGAGTTATCTAGAACTTGCAAATGGCGGGCGGGGAAGGTATAATTAATTACTGATATAAAATAGGACTTTTTGAGGAGTGCAAAATTGCGAGTACTGGCGCTGGATTACGGAGACAGTAGAATAGGAGTCGCCATAAGCGACGAACTGGGGATTACCGCTCAACCTCTTAAAACTATTAAAAACAAAAACTTTTCTCAGGTGGCAGATGAAATAAAAAAATTAATTGAAAAATATAACGTAAAAGAGGTGATTGTGGGGCTGCCTCTACACTTAAATGGTGGGGCAGGGGAAAGAGCAAAAATTACCCGGGAATTTGCTGAAAAGTTGAGCGATGAAATTTGTGTGCCTCTATTTTTTCAGGATGAACGACTCAGTTCTGCGGAGGTGGAAAATGTTTTGCTGGAAGCCGATTTGAGCCGTCAAAAAAGGCGGCAAAAAAGAGATAAACTTGCAGCTTCTCTAATATTGCGCATATATCTGGATTCCGGTCAGGGAGGTGAGCAAATTTGAGTGAAGAGGGAGGAAAATACTGGTTTGATGCAGAAAATCGCGAACTTGTCTTAAAGACAGCGGACGGGAGCGATGATAGATTTTATTTTCAGGATAAGTTTGAATGGAGAGGACAAACTTACTGCATACTTTCGCCCTCTGAGAGTGATGTTGAAATTGCTGGAGAAGATGCGGAGGAAACGGCCCTTGTAATGAAAGTTATCGAAAAGGACGATGAGGAGTATCTGGGTATAATTGAAGATGACGAGGAATTTGAAAAGGTTAGCCGCCATTATTATGAAACAAGACAGGAAGAGTAGTTTATAGCTGTCCAGCGAAAATATTCTCATTTTTAAGGTAGTATTACATGCTTTCGGGAGGCTATATTCGTGAAGAAAGCAGGAGTTATTTTTCTGCTGCTGGTTATTGCTGCAGCGGCGTTTTTGTGGGTTGAACACAACAGCCAGCCTGCAGAAAGCTGGAATCAGGCCCCGCCCCGGGAAAGACTAATTACTGTGGAGAAGGGAAAGTCTCTCGCCGGTATCGCCGGCAAACTGGAGCGTAAAGGGGCTATCAGGTCTGAACTTTTTTTTCGATATTATGCCCGTTTTCTCGGGTATGATAAAAAGCTTCAGGCGGGCACATACAGATTTCCTCCGGATGTATCTCCGCGGGAAATACTTGAAATGATGAGTGAAGGAGCCATTGAAACCGCCCGCCTCTCAATACCGGAGGGCTTAACCGTGGAGGAAATTGCAAGCAGGACAGCGGATAATCTTGATATTGCTGAAGATGAATTTATGGAGGCTGTTAGAAAAGGCGGGGAAGGTAGAGACTACTTGCCTTCACGGGAAGAGGTGGATTACAGACTGGAAGGTTTTTTATATCCCACTACCTACAGTGTTCCCTTCGATATTTCTGCTGAGAGGCTGATAGATGTGATGCTGGATAAATTTGAAAACAGATGGCTGGAAGAATTAAGAGAAGCTGAAGCACCCATTAATTCGAATCTGAGCGAAAATGAATTAATAATCATTGCCTCCCTTGTAGAGAAGGAAGCCAGGCTTGTTGAAGAAAAGCCTCTCATTGCAGGCGTTATATATAACAGATTGGAAAAAGACATGAAGTTACAGATAGATGCTACTGTGCAGTACTCACTGCCCCGGCGTCAGGAGAGGCTGCTTTATCGAGATCTCGAGGTGGAATCCAGATACAACACCTATCTACACCGTGGACTTCCTCCCGGTCCTATCGCCAGTCCGGGAGATAACGCAATTTCAGCTGCCATCAACCCCGAAGAAAGTAATTATCTGTTTTATTTTGCTCGCTCCGATGGCAGTCATGTTTTCACTGAGAGTTATGAGGAACATCTTGAGAAACAGAGGATGCTGGATTAAAATCTGTCTTCTTCGGGCAATATAGCAACAATGTGACCTGCAAATATGCAAACTAGATACTTACAAAATTTTGCGGGAGGATAAACTTATGGAACTGCCAGAATTGCTTGCTCCAGCCGGAAATCTAAAAAAATTGAAAATAGCCCTTGATTACGGAGCTGATGCTGTTTACTGTGGAGGAAAAAATTTTGGCCTGAGAGCCCGCGCTGATAATTTTGATAGATCTGAAATCGAAAGAGCGGTTGAGTATGCTCATCAGCGGGAAAAGAAAGTTTATGTTACAGCAAACATACTGCCGCATAACAACCATCTGCAGAAAATTGTTGATTACCTTTCTTTTCTGGAAGAGGCTGATGTTGACGGGGTTATTGTTTCTGATCCGGGGGTTATTTATCTTATCGAGGAAAATAATATAGATGTTCCCCTTCATTTGAGCACTCAGGCCAGCACAGTGAACTGGGCTGGGGCTCGATTCTGGAGTGAGCGGGGATTGAAAAGGATAATACTGGCCCGGGAACTCTCACGAACTGAAATTAAGGAGATAATTAAAAAAAGTGATGTAGAAGTGGAAATTTTTATCCATGGAGCCATGTGTATATCCTATTCGGGTCGATGCCTGCTCAGCAGCTATATGACCGGCAGAGATGCAAATGTGGGAGATTGCGCTCAACCCTGCCGCTGGAAATATAAACTGGTTGAAGAAGAGAGGCCGGGAGAATATTTTCCCATCACTCAGGACAAACACGGCACGTATATCCTGAACTCTCGAGATTTAAATCTCCTTTCCCGTTTGCCAGAGGTTATAGAATTAGGCGTTGATTCTATCAAAATTGAAGGTAGAATGAAAAGTGTAAATTATGTAGCCACTGTTACTTCAGTTTACCGCGCGGCCCTCGATGAATTTGCCAGATCGCCTGAAGAGTATGTTATCAGGGAAAGATGGCAGAAGGAGCTCAATAAAATTAGCCATCGTCCATATACAGAAGGATTTTTTGATGGAGATCCCGGAGAGGAAGGGCAAAATTATAAAAGCTCCAGCTATATTCGGCCATACAGGTTTTTGGGCATTGTGCAGGGATATTTACCGGAAGCGGAACTGGCTATCGTTAAAGTAAAGAATAAATTTTCTCCAGGCGATGAAGTGGAGATATTTGGACCGGGCTGCCGGGTTATTCGCCAGAAGGTGGAAAAAATTTATGATGCGGAGGGTAATGAAATTGAAGCCGCCCGTCATCCCGAGTCTACTGTTAAAATGGAAGTTAATGAAGAGATCGGTGAAAACTATATTATCAGGCGTGAAAAAGATGAAAGCTGAGGAGAAATTTGATCCTCCCCGGGATACATTCAAGATTTTAGCACGTGTGCCCGAAGATGAGCTGGTATTTGTGGACATGGTTTTTAAATCCTATGAAGGGATTGCGATGGTTACACTGGAAGAAGATGAGCCAGGACTGATTAAAATAGATCTGACACCGGGCACCTATGATGTAGTTCTAAAGGTATTAAAAGATTTAAGCAAAAGATTTTCTGTAGAAATTATCCGGGATGATTTGAAGGATAGTCCGCCATTAAATTGAGGTCTTTCTCCCGGGGTGATGCTCGAGATTTTTGAAGTCCGGATCATGTTCAGAGCAACAAATTGTGTCCTCGAAATCAGGAGGTTTTGGGCTGAGCGTAAATTCTGGAAGGAGCTTTTATGGAGGCAGCACTTATTATTTTTTAAAATAATTTCATGTGACAGTCAAGCTCACTAAATATTTTAGGATAATAATAATCATGTTTGACTGCCGTAGCATCTTTTACTATAATTGTTATGGTCAAACCAATCCGGGGTGATAAGAAAATGCTGAATAAATTCAAACCCGATATGACAGCGAGCGGCCTTGTAGAAATAGATCTGAAAGGGTTAAAGAGAGAGGGGTTTCGAGGAATAATAATAGATATAGATAATACCATCATGCCTTATTCCAGCAGAGAGATCCCCGGAGATATAAGAAAGTGGATAGAGAAGGCGCTGGGCATGAACTTCAATATATGTTTTGTGTCCAACACAATCAGAGAAAGAGCTGAATATGTTGAAAAGCTCTTTGGGGTGCAGGTTTTGAGCCAATCCCTTAAACCGCTGAAGAGATCATTTTATCGAGCCAGGGATATGTTTGAGCTGACCGATGACAGCATGGTTGTGGTAGGGGATCAAATATTTACAGATATTCTGGGGGGGAATCTAGCTGGTTTCTATACAATACTTGTGCCTCCCCTGGAGGATAAGGATTTCATTGTGACAAGGATCATGCGCCGAATGGAACGGCTGTTTCGTTAGGTAAAAAATAGAGTTTGCTGCGGGCTTAATGCGCAGAACAAGAGGTGAGACGAATGATGTTGAAGAAAATGATTGGGCTTTGTTTAATTGCTGCAATTGTGCTGATTACGCTGATGGCACAGGCTGAAGAGGAGATTTTGGGTTATGATAACCTGTATCTTGGTGAAAGAGAACTCCACCGCGGGGAGGAAGGGGCGGATATTGCTCTTCTACAGAGAGAGCTGAAGAAAGATGGATATTATCAGGGGGCAATAGATGGACTTTTCGGTCCTGCCACCAGGGAGGCTGTAGTTCAATTTCAGGAGGAAATGGATCTGGATGTAACAGGGTATGTTGACAGGAAGATGCTGTCATATTTTGATGGAGATCAGTTGATAAGTAAAATGAACATTTCCCGCAGCGATTTGCTGGCGCTTGCCCGGGTTATACACGGTGAAGCACGCGGAGAAAATTTCCGGGGTATGGTTGCCGTCGGTGCTGTTATTTTAAATAGAGTTGAAGATGAAAGATTTCCCGATAATATTCAGGAGGTTATTGGAGATGAAGGTCAGTTTAGCTCTCTCATGGACGGCCAGGCAAATCTCTATCCGGACGAGAATTCTATGAATGCAGCCAGAGCGGCTCTGCTTGGATATGATCCCAGTCGAGATTCTCTGTTTTTCTACAATCCTGAAGTAGCTACAAATCTGGCCTGGATATCCAACCGCCCAATCGTTAAAAGAATTGGAGCTCATGTGTTCGCCAGATAGATAAACCGAAAAATTTAACAGCACCCCATGCGGGGTGCTGTTTATTATAGAGCGCAATTGTAAAGATGTAAATTGTTAAAGTTAATTGGGGCTTTTTTAGTCAGATATTGATGATCATATTTAACTCATTTCAGCCATTTCATGCAGGCAGTTTTCGCACACGGTTTTTTCCCTGTAATTAACCGTGCTTTCAGTTTCGCCGCAGAAAACGCAGCCGGGTTGATATTTCTTCAGAATAATGTTTCCATCTTCCACATAGATCTCAATTGGATCTTTCTTATCAATATCCATTGTTTTACGCAGCTCAATGGGGATAACCATCCGGCCGAGTTCGTCGACTTTTCTGACAATACCTGTAGCTTTCATTGCATGCCTCCTTTTTCTACTTTTTATTGCATTATTCGACATTAGATTCTATAAACTATTATATTATGTGCGGCGAGACAAGTCAATCGGTTAAAATATTCGGTCGGAATGGCCATTAACTGGGGGGGTTAGGGTGGAGAAAAAAAATTTACTGGAAGCCTTTATCGATAAATTGCGTCAAAATAATTATAAACTTACCGAACAGAGGCGAGATATTATCAAAACCATTATTTCTCATAAACACCGACACTTTACAGCAGAGGAGCTTCATGAAGAGGTTAAAAGGATTAATCCTGACATCGGCCTTGCTACAATATACCGCAGCCTTGATCTATTCTGTGATCTTGATTTTATTCATCGCCTTGATTTTGACAGCGATCATAAGTATTACGAACTTCGCGAATCAAAAAAACATCACCATCACATGATATGCCTGGACTGTGATAAAATAATCGAGTTTAACGATGAGGATTTGATTAATTTTGAAAAAAAGCTGGAAAAAAAGTACTGTTTTGTTCCTGTGAATCACTTCATTAAATTTTTCGGTTACTGTGAGGATTGTGAGGGGGGAGAATAATTTTGCAGGCTACAGAAGATTGCCTGAAGGATATGGCTGTCTTTTCCCGGCTGGATATGGAAGAAATCCGGATGATCTGTGAAAATAGCACCGTGCGAAAGTTTGAGGAGGGGGAAGTGATTTTTTTTGAAGCTGATGAGAGCAAAAATCTCTATCTACTCGTCAACGGTCGGGTTAAGCTGTCGATGCTTTCTCCTGAGGGTAAAGAAAAGGTAATGTCGATACTTCAGGAGGGAGATCTTTTCGGTGAAATCTCTTTATTTGATCACAGCCCCCATCCTGTTACAGCGGAGGTTCAAAAAAAAGCCCGGCTTTTAACACTGCCCTATTTTCGCCTGGAGGAAATGATAATTCAAAAACCCCGCCTGGCTCTTAAAATTATCGAAAATCTTTCCAAAAAAACCCGCCTTTTAACGAGTCAGGTAAGAGATCTGGTTTTTCATGATGCCCGCCAGAGGATGGCCAGTCTGCTTTTGCGCTTTGGAAAAGATTTTGGCCGCAGGGAGGATGACAGGACCACGATCGATCTCATTTTGACACATCAGGAGATTGCCAATCTTCTCGGTGTGAGCAGAGTGACGGTAACAAAGACGATTAATGCACTTATCGACAGGGGGCTTATTACCATAGAGGACCGCAGAATTGTTCTGCTGGATGAAGATGGATTGAGAGAGATTCTTGATGATGTCTGATACTGGCAAAAAGAGAGCTAAAAGCAGCGAGAATTACCGAATTTGTCCCGGTCACGTCACCGGTCTTCTCGGAACAGACGTTTCGGAAAGTTTAAGCCCCCGGCTTCATAATTTAGTATATAAGAGAAAAAATATTTCCGCCTTTTACAAGGCTTTCGCGCTTCATCAAGAAGTTTTCTTCTCTGCCTTAAAAGGCCTTGAGGTTCTAACTTTTACAGGGATAAATCTCACCTATCCTTTTAAAGAAATGGTGATTTCTGAGCTGGATGAGCTCGGTGAAATGGCTGAAGAGGTGGGAGCGGTTAATACTGTTCACTTTGAGAACGGTTTGAAGAAGGGCTTCAATACGGATGTTGTTGCTCTGGAGCGTCTATTTTCACAGTGGTTTTCAGGTGAAAATTCGTCAATCGGCGTGCTATTGCTGGGGGCAGGAGGAGCTGCCCGGGCGGTAACGGCATCACTGTGCTATGGTATATCCCCGGTTAATCTGCAAATATTTGTTGCCAATCGCACCCCAAAAAGGGCGGAGAGGCTGGCTGATGATCTGCTGGTGGAAAGTTGCGCAAACTGGCAGATAGTCTCCTGGAAAAAGGAGGATATCTCTGCTTTAATTTCAGAAGTGGATCTGATTGTTGACGCCACTCCCCTGGGCTGGAAAGGGGAATTATTTCCAGGGGCGGAGGAAATTGAATCTCATCAGCGCATTTTCGATCTCAGCTATCCTTATCCCCCTTCTGCTCTTATGAAACTTGCTCGCAAAAAGGGCTGTCGGCGCGAAAATGGTCTGAGAATGCTCGTATATCAGGCGGAAGTGGCTCATAAAATATGGTTTGAAGAGGTCGATTTTCCTCTTGATCTGCTTCCCCGGGAAAGATACATTACCATGGAATAGAGATATATTAAAGATAGAGATTTAATTTTTTGGCAAAGCTAAATATATTGGAAAGCCATAGACGTCCAACTATTTTTTGGCCGAAAACTAAACTAAAGCAGGGAAAAAATTTATTTACTGTGAATGGAGCTTTAAAGCTTTCGCTTAAGGCATCCTGGAATAAATATTATAGAAATGAATATAAACAAAACTCATCATCTGGTCTGGAGAAATAAAGCGAAGAGATACTCGAAATTAACAGCTGTCAGCCGAAAGGCTGACTATTTTTATTGGCCTAAAAAAGAAAAATATAGAAAAAATGTTAAATAAAAGAAGGAATATTTTTCCTTGTAGAGAAATAAATAGTATCAGATTATTCAGGAGGTGATAAATATGCCTGAAGGAGCTGTCAAAACCACAAATATCTCTGTGGAAAATCTGCTGAGCAGTCTTATTGCAGAAGGTTTGAAAATAAATGCCAGCGATATTCACTTTGAGCCCGGCGAAAGTTCAGGCAGAGTTCGCTATCGAGTGGATGGTCTTCTGGAAACTGGCTATTTGTATTCTGGAGTAAAAATTTCCGGTCTTATAGCAAGATTGAAACTCCTCTCCGATCTCAATATCACAAAATCGGATGAGATACAGGAGGGGTTGCTGGAATGGTTGCCAGACAGAAATAGTGATGGTAACAGGGTGGAATTTAGAATTTCCGTTATGCCTACAGTTAGAGGGGAAAAAGCTGTTTTGAGACATATGGCCGACCGGTCAAATCTATTTTCTCTGAATGAACTGGGATTTGTTGAAGAAAATCTTAAGATGGTCCAAAATTTAATTTCAAAAAATCAGGGATTGATTTTTGTCAGCGGACCCACGGGAAGCGGGAAAACAACCACTTTGTTTGCCTGTCTACAAAAAATTATTGGTGAAGACTTAAATGTTATAACCCTGGAAGATCCTGTAGAGATTTATTTAAAGGGTGTAAATCAGATTCATGTTAACACCGCAGCCGGAGAAAGTTTTGCTGATCAGATGCGGGCAGTACTCAGACAGGATCCAGATGTAATTATGCTGGGAGAAATTCGCGATGTAGAAACAGCTGCTATAGCCGTAAGAGCTGCTCTCACAGGACATCTTGTTTTGACAACAATCCATACTCTTGATGCCCCTGGTGTAATTATCAGGTTAAGAGAAATGGGTATACCCTCCTATCTCATTGCAGAGACGCTGCTGGGGGCAATAGCGCAGAGATTGATACGCAGGCTGTGTTCTAAGTGCCTGGGAGAGGGATGCGCCAATTGTGGTGATAGGGGTTACCTGGGAAGAACAGGACTGCAGGAGGTCTTACCTTTAAATGAGGATTTGCGCCGAACTATTTTGGCAGGTGATCTCAGAGAAGATATAAGAAAAGTTTTGACCAACAGACTCTTCAGAAGTCTAAGAGACGATGGCATCAGAAAAGTTAATCTGGGTATAACCGATAAAAGAGAAGTCAGGAGGGTACTCGGATGAGTAAAAAAGATTACGAAAATATTGTTCTTATTTCCGATCAATGGCTTATGTATCTTCGCGGAGGTTATTCTTTTTCCCGGGCTGTACAATACACCCGGGAAAATAACCTTTCCCGTCAGGCACAGCGAGCATTAAAATTTATGAATGAAGACCTGGAAGCAGGAGTGAGTGTAGAGGAAGCAATAAAACGCTGTCAGAATTTTTTGCCCCCTTTCTATATTAATATGTTTCGCCTGGGAGTAAAAAGAGGAGAACTTCTGAAAGTTTTGCCCCTGTTAAAAGAATACTATAAAACAAAGAGAGAAAATCTCATAGAGCTGGAGAAAAAGCTTTATTATCCAATTATAACTTTTGTTGCTTTTATATGTTTGCTGATATTTAGCACCCGCGTATTTTTGCCGGGTTTAGTGGGCATCTTTCATCAGCTGGATCTCGAGCTACCCCTTTTTACAGTAAACTTTATTTACGCTGTAGAAATGTTTCTGCACCCGGCGGCTGTTTCTTTTTATGCCGCTGCTGCCATTTCAATATTTATTGTTAGGAGAATGATTAATATGCCCCCGGTGATGGATAAATTCCTGCTCACTAAAGCTCCGATACTGAAAAAATTTCTTCTTTTCCGCGCTTTGAGAAGATATATTCGCGCTCTGCAAATCTCTCTTTCCTCAGGAGGTGAAATCACTTCTTCTTTAAATCGAGCTGCGAGGATTTCAGGCAGCAGCTTCATTATCCGGCGCACTGAAGAAATAGTAAATGACATCAACGCCGGTAAATCATTAATGGACTCTGCAGCTCTCTGGCTTCCTATACCCGATAGTTTGAAGCCCATCTTAAAAAGCGGAGAAAGATCCGGTCAGCTGATAAAAACTCTAAAATTCACGGCAGATTACTGTCAGCAGAGAGAAAAAGAACTCATGGAAAAACTAAATTCAAATCTGGAACCGGCTGCCGTTATTTTGCTTGCCGGTCTGGTTGCACTTATGGCTCTGGCTCTGCTCTTACCTCTCTGGGAGCTTTACGGAGGTATAATTAATTTTTAAAAATAAAATTAATTGGGAGGATGGTTACAGTGAAAATTAATCTGTTGAGCAATTCCGGATTTACCCTGATAGAGATGCTCGCCGTTATTGCCGTGCTGGGAATATTGATGTCAGTTAGCCTGCCACAGGTAATGGATATTACCGATACTGCAAGGAAAACAGCGGCAAAAATGGAGATAATGCACTGTCGGCTCCAGGTTGAAAACCTTCTGGCAGGAGATACAGATATTAGTGAAGTCTCTACAGAGCTGGGATTAGAAGAAAACGATTTTGAAATTGATTGGCATGGTGAGCTGGATCAGTATTATAAATTATCTTACAAAGGGGAAAAATTTGGAGACAGTGGCGATAAATATTACTATTTTGACAGCGAAGAAAATGAAATACTGTTTAGCGATTGAAAGATATTTTGATTGTATGCTGCCGAAAACTAATCTTAAGCAGGGAAAAATTTCATTGTGAAAAAAACCTTATTGCTTCCAGGAATAAGGTTATAGAAGTGATATGAAACAAAATTTATCAACTGAGCTCATATATTGATCTGGAGAGTTATCGGAATAATTTTTTCATGAAATTTTGAGGGGAGCAGTTCTCATGAAATTATTTGAGATGATCCTGGTTTTGGTTGTTTTGACTTTGATAATTGCGCCTGGTTATGAGAGATTTGATGTTTGTGTGGAGAAAATCAGAGCAGAGGCTTCAAATAAGCTGCTTCTCAGCACATTTTATGCCCGCAGCCGGGCGTTTATGCAGCAGGAGACTGCTGGACCGGTAATCAAATGTTTCTGCGGAGAAGGAGGTTTTTCGGAAGAAAAATGCCAGGAGATTATAGTATATATTGATAGTTCAGATCATTCAACGGAAAAATACGGATTTTTAAAACTGGAAAAACTCCCCGGTGAAATCGATTTTAACAACTTTAGCTGTGGAGAAAAGTTACGTCCGTATTTCTTTTCCGCCACCGGGAATGCCCGCGCGGGCACACTTGAATGGAGAGCAGGTGAAAGGGTTGAAAAAATTGTTGTTAATAACAGAGGCAGAATCAGAAGAGTTCACTGATAGGGGTTATACACTTCTGGAAACACTTATATGTATATTTATGCTTGCAGTGCTGGGAGGCACATTTTATTCAATAAATATAGCTTTGACGGAGCATGAAGCGAAGCTATCGCGTTCAAAAAGTTTTTACAGTCAGTCCGCCCGGCTGGGTCAGGAAATATTAACCTATCTATACACCGTGGAAGATCAGGATATAAGAGCAGCCATGATATCAGATCTGAAATCAGGAGTATTTCTTGATGAGTTCACTTCCAGCAATGACTTTTTTTCAAAGATAAACATTCCCGAGGAAAGCAGCGTTTGGAAAGCTGAGGCCCGCAAAATCAATATGGCCTTTTTCAAATTCTATCCGATTAAGATTAGCAATGGTGAAAAAGAAGATATAAAATTTTATTTTGTAAGTAAGGAGTATTAAATAATGATTAGAGCAAAAAATAAACCTGTAAAAAAATTTGCTGTTGAAAACTTGGGGTATACTTTACTGGAGATAATTGTTGTGCTTTTTGTGGCGGGATTTATTGCAGGTGCGGGAATGATGCTTTCGGCGGCAGGAGCTAATACACTTCAGGATGGGACGAGGGATTCGGGCCTCGTAGATGAATTAAATCTCGTTGGAAGACGGTTGATGCGCGACATTATGAGAAGTGAAAAGATCATAACATCGCGTGGCAGCTATGGAGATGTAGTAGAGTTAAAAGTCAGAAAGTCTCTCGGAGAGACTGAGTGGAGAAAATACAGCACTTATTCCGGGGGAAAGGAACTGGGGTTTCAAAGAGAAAGGAACAAGTTTGGAGAGGAAGTGATATATACGAGAAGAGATTCTTTGTTAAATAGAGTTGTTGAATTTAATTTCAGCATTTACCTCGACGAAGAAAATGGTCATTATATCATTGAAGCAGCTATTTTTCGGCAGGGGCAGGGGGAGGAGGTATATAAATGGCAGGAAAGGCATATCTGGCCCGGAGGATATTTGAATATGTAAAAAAAATATTGCAGGAAAAAGAAGAGGGGTTCTTGATTCTTTATGCGCTGATTTTGATAGTTTTTCTGGGGACTGCTCTGAGCATAAAAATTTCTGCGGAACTATGGCATCATAGACAGGTCGCGCTTATCAAGGCAGATATAATCGTGGAGAGCCTTATTTATTCGGGCTTAATGAGCAGCAGAAGTTTTTACTGCAGTGATGGAGAGTATTCGTCACCTTCTCTATCCGGGGCAGATTTAGCAAATACTGTAGAGGATCATCATCGCTTTGAAATTAGCTACGACGAAGGGGATGAGCGCCTGGATATGAATGTGAAAGTTGAATGCTATAGAACTGGTTATGAAAGAGAGCATGCATTTTATCTGCAGATAGAGTAAAAATAACTGGAGGTGGAAAAAATTTTAACTTTGCGAAGAAAAACGAGTTTTATCTTAATAAACAAAGATGAGGTTGTCTATATCACAGCGGGTAAAACCAATAAAAACAGACACTGCATCCATGATTTTCAATATTTAAATCTACCGGAGGGAACAATTAAGGATGGCATCCCTGAAAATGAACAAATTTTAACCGAACATTTAAAATATATAAGGGAAAGAGCCAGAGAGGTGGGAGGTAAAATTCAGGTTGTACTTCCCGATGAAGCTGTAAACAGCAAGTTTATGCGTCTGCCTGCTCTGGCAAAAAGGGAGCTTGCAGAATACGTAAATGTTGAGGCTGAGAGGCTTGCAGGTTTTGCATCCGATGAGGGCAGTGTGGACTACTCTGTCCTGAGCAGAAAAAATGACTATCTGAATCTTCATTTAGCCGCGGTAAAAAAAGAAGTTTTGCAGAGCTATCAGAAAATACACTGGCAGGTATTTAACGGCTGTCACGGAATAACATTTCGGGGAGATGTTATATGGCCTCTAGTTTTTCATATATCGGCAGGCGAAACAATTATGCTGCTGGAAAATTATCAGCGAAGAGGTTTCATAACAGTAGGTAAGAGAGGAAGAATTCTCCTTTACAGGCCCTGGTCATCAACTGGAAAATTAAATCAGGATGTTGTTGATGTGGCCCGGGAAGCAGATTCCTTTCTTTCACAGGAACTCAATGAGGATTCTGCCAGAAAAATTTATTGCTGGCTTACTGATAAACACGATATAAAACTTCCCGAGCTAAATGCGGGGTATAGCTGGAAAATGCTTTCACCTGATCAATTTAAATTTGTGGAGAATGAAAACTGGCACCGTTTTATTTCTTCCGCGAGCACATCTGTGCTGCCTGCAGTGGGAATGATGCTGCGTGAAATTTAAAAAAGGCAAAAATATAAATTTTATACGCAGATACGAATATATTGTTATTAATTGGGGCAGATCAATCACTCTGGCGCTTGTAATTATGCTTTTCGTTTCCGGAACCTCATATTTCATATTATCCCGTGCAGGCAGAAATCTGAAGAATAATATCAGCAGCATGGAAGCAAAACTTCTCAATATGGAGCATACAGAAAACGAATACAAAAATTTAATGCTTCAGATGAAAAAACCTTTTGAACACTTCTTTCCCTTCCATCTTTTAATAGAGGTGTTTCCTGGCAGAGGTGAGCTGGAAGAAATTTCTGCGGAAAATGGATCTTTTGTAATGAAAGGGAGAGCTTACAGTGAAGAAGCCTTGAGAGAAATCATTGCAAATATAGAGAGGGTAGGTGCAGCCAGTTTTAAAGTGCAATTTAACCTCAATGTATTGAGAACTGATTATTCTTCTAGACCTTCGTTTTTGATTAAGGGAAGCAGAGTTGTGAGGGCCAATGAATAAAAAAATCAGCAGGATCTTAATTTGCATGGTTGTGATGGGGGCTATATTAATTTTAGCTTTGATTAATTTGATCTTTCTTTATGGTGACATAAATGAACTCGAAAATCGCAACAAAATATTGGAGAATGCTTTAAAAAGTGCGACAGATTATTCAGTCGAAATTGAAGCTTTTGAGGATAAGGATAGAGAAGATGGATGGATGATGCAGCCTTTAAACGCCTGGGATAACTTTCCCGTTAAAAATCTAAGAGCTTCAGGGTTTTTACTTGCCAGAGACGAAAGGCTCGATAGTGGCAGCAGATTGCTCGAATTTCAGGCTGAATGGAAGGAAATATGGCGGGAGTTCATTCCGGTATATGCAGGTTTGGCCAATCTGTTCCTGGAAAATGAGTTAAATATAAAATTAAATGATGGAGAGGGAAGGGTGACATTAATATACAGAAATAGCGAGAATGGAGAAATATTATTCAGTGATTCTGTAAAAAAAGGGTTTGTCAATCGCCTGGAGAGCACATCAGCGGACAGAATTTTTTATAATAGAAATTGTCCGGAAGAAGCGGGGGATAGAAGCCAGAATGCAGGACCTGAGGGAGAAAATCTTTACACCTATCAAATTGATACTCTGAATCCGGAGATCTCTCAGGAATTAGATGTAAATTTATTCAGTGGAGTTGAAGAAAAAACTGATAGGTCACTGCCAGAAAACATAAAATTGAAAGGATATATCAGAGGAGAAGAGAGGTCCTATTTTTTGCTGGAAAAAGATAGGAGAAAAAAATTTATATCGACAGATGATGATGACAAAGTTTTAAATATAGAAAAAAATGAAGGCAGGTACCTCCTGGAGAGCAAAAGGGGAAAATTTTATATTGAACGGAGTGATCTCTATGAAATCAAATGATGAGATGTATGCAGGAAGAAAAATTGTGAGATTTAAAACCGGAGTTTTAAAATGCTTATTGATTTTTGTTTTGTTTCTGCTTTTTTGCCCGGGGCTGTTTTACATCAGTTCATTTCAGTTTTCTGTTTGTAATGCCGGTGAAATATCCGCACATGAGTTAAATTTTATCGATGCCGAGCTGAGAGATATAATTTATTCTTTTGCAGCCGCAAATGAGCTGGAAATATTCGTTTTTGAGGATGTAAGAGGAAGAGCAAGTATCAAACTGGATGGGAGTGATGGAAGGAAAGTGTTGAAAAAGCTGGTTCAAACCAGCGGATACAGCTGGCGTGAGATAGATGGCGTTATATTTGTTGGAGGAGGGAATGAAAGTTTTACACACATGAAACAGAAAAAGACTGCTGAAGGACTTGCAATTGAAGATTGGAAGGTTGTTTCTCTGAAAAACATTTACGACTGGCAGGAAGAATGGTGTGATCTTTTGGATAAATTTTATCCAGAAATTTTGAGACTATATAAAGAAAATCAAAACAGAATGATTCTGGCCGGACATGAAGATAGTGTTGTTAGCAAGAAAAAATTACTCCGTGCTTTATTTCCCGGGGACGATGAGAGAATGCCTGAGAAAAAATCTGTAAAAATAATTTCTGTTCCTGCGGGTGAAGAACTGGAATATGACTTTTTGATGGATATACCTGAGCTTGAGCTGGGAGAATTTAGCAGGGCTGGTTTTCTCCACTTAAAGGGTCCAGAAACCTTGCTTTCTGAAATAAAGAAAATTGTGGAGAGCTATGTAAGCCAGAGCAGAAGAAAAAAGATCAATATAAATCTGAATTATACATGTGCACTGTCTATTACTGAAAGTTTAAGTGAGATATATGATGATGAAAAAGCAAACATAAATCCTCTTAATAGTTCGACCATCCTCCTCGAAGGTATGAGCAGTTCAGTCGAAAGGATGGAGGACTTTATTAGAGATATAGACAGGCCGGAAAAACAGGTTCTGGTTGAATTTGAGCTTATGGAAATTTCCAGCTTTGACAGTGAGGGCGAAACTTCACTGAGGCCACCCGAATTAAGTCTCAAAATGGAAGCACCCTACAATTTAAAATATAAATTGAAATGGGAGGAATTTTTGCGTGCCGCCAGAGAAAAGGGAGAGCTGGAAACGGTGGCTGCTTCCAGGGTATCTACTCTTTCGGGAGAAAAAGCAAATCTGCATATAGGTGAACAGCTTCCGATCACGAGAGAAGTTGACGGAGATAAAAAGGTAGATTACATGGATACCGGTATTATTCTTAAAGTCCTGCCTGAAGTTAATGAAAAAAATGAAATCAAAATTGAACTGGAACCCACAATTAGTTCGGCAGAAAGGGAGTTTAGCGGTTATCCTGTTATTAACAGAAGAAGTTTGACCAGCAGTGTGAGACTTCAGGAGGGAGAGACTCATTATCTGGGGGGAATATCAAGGGAACGATTTCAAAGCACGGTAAAATCCTCTCCCCCTTTATCACATCTGCCTCTGCTGGGAAGATTATTTAAAGAAGAGCTGAAACAGGATGAAAACAGGGAGCTTATAATTTCGATCACTCCTTATCTTTATGAATCTCGTCCTGCTGAATTGCAGGAAATCACCGGAGAAAAAAGAATAGAATAAACAGGGCTTATTACTGAAAGTTATAAGTAGAAGCTATGAGTTTCTGTTCACATAAAGATTTCTAAACTATAATATCAAAGCAATTTGAGGGTAAATAAAAAATGAACATTTCTCTTATAGGTATGATGGGAGCAGGAAAATCGACTGCTGGAAATCTTCTAGCACACGAAATGAACCGGCCTTTTTTTGATGTCGATAAAGTGATTGAAATGAAGGCGGGCATGAAAATTCCGGAGATTTTTTCAAGGGATGGGAGTCGTAAATTTAGAAGCTGTGAGAGAAAAATTATTGCTGAACTTTACGAAAAAAATAATAAGGCTGTAATCTCCCCGGGAGGCGGTGCGGTTATCTCTCCCCGGAACAGGAAAATATTAAAGCAATCCGGTCCCGTCTTTTATCTTCATGCTTCTGTGGAAGTTTTGCTGGAAAGACTGGACGTAGATAACAGGCCCCTTCTGCTTAATGCGGATAATGCTGAGAAAAAAATGAAAAGCCTGCTTAAAGAGAGAGAGTTTCTTTATGAAATGGGAATAAGAGTTAATACAGAGGGGCTTACCCCGAAAGAGGTTGTCAGAGAGATTATCCTGCAGATTTGATTATTTTTTTCTGGCAGGAATAATTATGTATCCAGGAGGGAGTGGAAATTGATACTGGTTGTCAACGGCCCCAATATTAATTTGCTGAATGAGAGGGAAAAAGAGTTTTATGGAGGTATATCCAGTGATTTTATAAAAAAGAAGCTTATCGAGGAGGCCAGAAGAGATGGAGAAAAGATTGAATGGTGGCAGGGCAATTCACAGGGAGAAATTATTGACCACCTGCAGAAAAAAAGAAGTGATGCGGATGGTTTAATTATTAACCCTGCTGCCTACAGTCATACTGGCCTGGCTTTGCTTGATTGTCTTAAAATGCTCGAGATGCCAATCATTGAAGTTCATATCAGCAATACAGCTGCTCGTTCCGGAGGCCGCCCTGAAAGAAAAGAGCTCCTGACTGCTCAAGCTGCGGAAGGTGTGATTATGGGGTTGGGGGCTAAAAGTTATCTGCTGGCATACAGGGCTCTTAAAAATTTACCTGGGGGTAATCAAGGAAAATGAAAAAAAGATTAAAACGCTGTCGTGAAATTCTCGAAGAAAAGCAGCTGGATGCTGTTCTTATTACATCCTCTGCAAATCGATTTTACCTGTCAGGCTTCAGCGGAACCTCTGGCAGTTTAATCATTACTTCTTCAGGTGAAAACCATCTTGTCACTGATTTTCGCTACATAGAACAGGCTGAAGAGGAGGCAAAAGACTTCAAAATAGTGGAAGTTAGCCAGAAACGCCGCAAAAAACTGTCCGAACATATCCTTTCACTTGATATAAATTCTCTGGGATTTGAAGAGGAAGAAATAAGCTATAAATATTATCAGGAGATGAAAGATTACCTTCAGGGACTATCTTTGGTTCCCTTAGAGGGGTCTGTGAGCAAGCTCAGAAGACAAAAGGATGAGGAGGAAATCGATGCTATTGAAGAGGCAATAAAAATTTCTGAAGCTGCTCTAAAAGAGCTTCTAAATTTTATCGAACCGGGCAAAAGCGAGGGAGAGATAGCGGCAAAACTCGAATATCTTCTGCGACAGCGCGGAGGGGAAGGACCTGCTTTTGATTTTATTGTTGCCTCCGGTGAGAGGTCAGCCCTGCCGCATGGAGTTGCTTCCGAGAAACTGCTTAAAAATGGAGAGTTTGTAACCATAGATTTTGGCACAAAGTACAGAGGATACTGCTCTGATATTACACGCACATTTGTTATGGGAGAGCCAGATGAAAAGCAGGAGGAAATTTATGAAATCGTGCTTGCTGCACAGCGCAGAGCGATCGATGAAATAGAACCTGGAATGAGCGGGCAGGAGGCGGACGCAGTGGCTCGTGATTACATAAGAGAAGAGGGATATGAGGATAACTTTGGCCACGGCCTGGGCCATGGATTGGGCATAGAGGTTCATGAGGGACCGAAACTTTCCTCACAGTCAGACGACAATTTAGAGCCCGGAATGGTTTTTACAGATGAACCTGGAATTTATATTTCGGATTTTGGTGGGGTTCGAATTGAGGATGATATTTTTCTGACAGAATCAGGCTGCAGGGTGTTGACCGATTTTGAAAAAGAACTGATTAAGCTGTAAAAGATTGGGATTGTAGTCTTTAATGTGATATAATAAAAAAAACTGTAGCTTTCATTTGAAATTTAATATTTTCGGTTATTATAACAGGGAGGGGTGCGTTTGATTTCTACCAGTGATTTTCACACAGGGCTCACTATTGAGTTAGAAGATGATATTTATACCATAGAAAATTTTGAGCACTCAAAATCCGGACGAGGAGGAGCTTTTGTCAGAACAAAACTTAAAAGTCTCACGGATGGCCATGTTATAAATAAAACTTTTAGAGCTGGCGAGAAAGTAAAGCAGGCTCACATTGATAAAAGAATTATGAAGTATCTATATAAAGATGGAGATAGGCATATTTTTATGGATATTGACACATTTGAACAGACACATTTTATGGAGGAAGATATTGAAGACAAGCTGAAGTTCATTAAAGAGAATATGGAGTTGGAAGTTCTCTTTCATGAAGATCGTCCTGTGAAAATTAATCTTCCCACCAGTGTCGTTCTGGAAGTTGTAAAGGCTCCTCCAGCGGTAAAAGGAGATACCGTTTCTGGAGGTACCAAAGAGGTACAGGTTGAAACGGGATATCGCCTAAAAACTCCTCTCTTTATCGAAGAGGGCACCGAAATAAAAATTGATACAAGAACAGGAGAGTATCAGGAAAGAGCCTGATCGGCTTAATTGGAATAGAGGGGGTTCAGGTTTTGAAATATATAATTGTGGGGGCGGGAGTGGCCGGGGTTTCGGCCATAAAAGAAATAAAAAAGTGTTGTGATAGATCGGATGAAATTGTGGTTTTTACAGAGGAATCCCGCGGCTTTTACTATCGCCCCCGTCTACCCGAATGTCTTTCCGGGGAGATAGACATTAAGGATATTCTTATCAGTGATATCGCCTGGTTTGAAAAAAGCGGGATCGACCTCCATCTGGAAGAAAAAGTTGTTGACATTTTCCCTTCAAAAAATATGCTGGTTAGCGAAGAGGATAGCTATAACTACGACAGGCTGCTTTTAGCTGCTGGTGCTACCCCCCGGTTACCCCAATCGCTGCCCGGCATCGGACTTCCAGGGGTTTACACCCTTCGCTCAGCTGAAGATGCAGAGCAAATTAGCAAAGCGGCAGACAGGAGCGCAAAGGCTGTAGTTGTGGGAGGAGGACTTCTGGGTTTGGAGTGCGCTTACAATTTACAAAAAAAAGATTTGAAAGTAACTGTGGTGGAAAAAAAAGAATATATTTTAAACCGTCAGCTGGACCGGAGAGGAGGATTTCTGCTTCAGAAGGAATTAAAAGATCTGGGTATCGAACTTTGCACCGGCTGCACGGTTACAGCAGTGAAAGGGGAAGATTCTGTTAGCGGTGTTGCTCTTAAAAATGGCGAAAATATTTCAGCAGATTTTGTTCTCTTTGCGGTGGGAGTTAGTTCCAATACAGAGATTGCAGCAGGGAGAAATATTGAAATAAACAAAGGTATAGTGGTAGATTCACGTATGTCTACCAGCGCAGAAAATGTCTATGCTGCCGGAGATGCTGCTGAATATTCCGGAAAAATATTTGGCGTCTGGGGACCTTCACTTGAGATGGGAAAAGTCGCAGGCAAAAATATGGTGGGCAAAGAAGCTGAGTTTACCAGCACAGTATTTGCACATTCTTTGAAGGTAGCCGACAAAAAAGTATTATCGCTTGGAATTACAGACGAAAACAATGGAATCACATCTGAGGTGCGCTCAGAAAAGGATCCTTACTGCCGGGTGTTTAAAAACCGGGAAGAAGATCCAGTTGGTGCTGTGATTGTGGGGGATTATGAAGAGGAGGACGAACTTGTTGACTGCATAAAATCCAGCCGCTGACATTGTCTCAGCGCTGAATAAATTTAGGAATTATGAAGTGTGAGGTGACCAAAAATGAATGAAGAAGAAAGCATAGATGCTGATAAACTCGGGGAAGTTAATATAGCCGACGATGTAGTGGCAATAATTGCCGGAATGTCAACCGTTAAGGTTGAAGGGATATACTCCATGAGCGGGGGCTTTACCGGCAGCCTGCGCAATATGCTGGGAAGAAAGGATCTTTCCCGGGGCGTAAAAGTTGATGTGGAAGAAAATAAAGCTGAAATAAAACTTTATATTATTGTGGAATACGGCAGTTCTATTCCGGAGGTTGCCTGGGAAATACAGGACAATGTAAAAAAGTCTGTGGAAGGAATGACGGGGCTGGAAGTAGTTAATGTGGATGTTCACGTTCAGGGCGTCGAGTTCTCCGGCCAGGAAGAGGAGGAAGAAGTCCAGGAGGTGGAAAAGAAAAATGAAGTTTCTGAATAAAATCATTCTCATTCTGCTGCTGGCATTTTTGATGCTATCCACTCTGATATTGTCCATTTACAGCTTTGCTCTGGTGGGAGAGGAATTTTTAATTCAGGTTCAGGAGCGGCTGTATGAAAACTACAGTGCAGCCTTAACTTTTCTGGTTATCTTTGTGCTGGCTGCCTGGATACTTTATCCCTTTTTCAAAAGACAGGCCGGGACGGCCACTATTAGTACAACCGAAGATGGAGAGGTTAATATTTCGCTTAGGGCCATGAATAAAATCATCAAGGAAGTAGCATATCAGGAGGAAAATGTCGAAGTTAAAAGTACAAACATTGAGGCCCGTGAGGACGGTCTGTACGGACGGCTTTCTATATCTGTTAAAGAGGAGGAAAACATCCCCGCCCTGACTGGCAGGCTGCAGCACAGAGTTAAAAGCAGGCTGCACAATATAACCGGAGCAAATATAGTATCGGTGGAGATATTAATCGAAAACGTAGAAGAGCGCAGAAAAATGAAGGAAAAATTTGCTCCCGGTACTGCTGATATTTCCGGTCCTGTTTCGGATCAGGAAACTGAAGAATTATCTGATGAAGAAGCTGATGATGTTGACGGTGAAAAGGACAACCAGGAAGAAGATGAAGCAGACGAAGAGAAGCCCCCAGAAGAAGAGCTGGAGAGAGATGTTCAGGAGGATGTTTCTGTTTTAGAGGAAGAAATCAGTGAAGAAACCGAAGAGGAGAACGGAGACGAGGGTTTTAGAGATGAAAAATCGCTGGCTGAAGATAATAAAGAAGATGAAGATAGTGACGGTGTTAAAGACGAAAATAGTGAAGAAGACGATGACCTGGAAGAGGATAAAGAGGATAACCAGGATGATGATTCAGCTGGTTCTCGCTTTTTCAGTTGAAAGATCAGGGGGTAAATGAAAATGGACAGCGAGGAGTTTTGGCGGGATGTCAGAGTTTACATCAGCAGACATAAAAATGAAATCATAGGAGCTCTGCTCGGATTTTTGTTTGCTATTTTATTTCTAAATTTGGGTTTTTTTAGAACTCTACTGATAGCAATTTTTACCCTTGGTGGATATTTAATTGGCAGCAGAAAAGACATTAAAGAGGATATTATAAGGTTGATAGAAAGAATTTTACCTGGATAAAATAGTGAAAAAATGCATTAAGGCATTCGTATAAAACAGGAAGGTGAAATCAGCAGACAATGAAGTATTTGACAAGACATGAAGAGAGGGAAATGGCTCTTTTGTATCTTTTTTCACTGGAGATAAAGGATGAACTAAAAAATGATATTGATATATCCAGATTGAAAAATTTGCCAGAGAGCAAGAGAAGAAAATCCCGTGATTCCTATCATATTGATCTGATAAAAGGAGTATGTGTAAATCTGGATGTTATAGATGATCTTATCAGTGAAAATCTCGAGGACTGGCGGTTGGAGAGGCTCAATATTATTGATAAAAATATACTGCGGATTGCTATATTTGAGATAATTTTTCAGGAAGATGTGCCAGGAGCGGTTGCCATAGATGAAGCTGTCGAGATAGCAAAAAAATATGGCAGAATAGAATCTTCTGCTTTTGTAAATGGAATACTATCAGAGATTGACGGAAGCTGACGGGTGAAAATTTTTTCTGCTTGTGAGTATTTATGATTATTCTTCATATATTTGAACAAAAAATGCGAAACTGCTAAGGTATGTTTTGCGTTTTGACTGTAGTTTTTTAAATTGTTATAATCACGTAGAGGTGATAAATATGAAGGCAACGGGCATCGTGAGAAAAGTGGATGATCTGGGCAGAATAGTTCTTCCCAAAGAGCTTCGAGAGACGATGGATATAGATATTGAATGTCCCCTGGAAATTTATGTAGAGGATGAGAAGGTTATCTTAAAGAAATATGAACCGCCCTGTGTGTTTTGTGGCAGCACTGAAGAAAAGGTGGAGTATGAGGGCAGGTTAATATGCCATAGCTGTGTGGAAGAGCTTTCAGAACAGAAGGATTAAACTCATATAAAAAAACAATATCAAAATAATCTCTTTTGTGTAATTTCCTTTGTTTATGGAGTTTGACAAATATGCGGTCAAATTTAATTTCGGAGGATTGGATTAAAATGGAATTTGAACCCATAAAGACCAGAAAAGTCTATGAAGAGGTTATTGAACAGATAAAAGATATGATTTATAGAGGTGATCTCAGGCGAGGCGATAAACTTCCCTCAGAAAGAAAATTAAAAGATGATTTGAACGTAAGCAGGGCATCTATTAGAGAGGCCTTCAGTGCTCTTGAAATGATAGGTCTCATAGAGAGCAGGCCGGGCGAGGGCACATTTATTAAAGAAGAACCCGATAAAAATCTTTTAGAACCCCTGTCTATGTCTCTTATACTGGAGGAAAATGTAGCCCAGGAATTAATTGAGCTTCGCAAGGTTTTAGAGGTGGATTGTGTTAGATTGGCAGCTGACCGGATTAACGAATATGAATTGAACAAACTATCAACAATTCTGGCGAAAATGGAGCAGAGGTCGGGCTTTGAAGAGGAAAGCATTGAACTGGACAGAGATTTCCACCACACCATAGCCCGGGCCGGAAAAAACAAAGTTTTGTACTATGTCATGACATCGATCATGGATGCTATGGACTTTCATATAAAGCATACAAGAACCAAACTGGTTTCCAGAGAGGAGACCATGGATCAATTTACAATGCAACATAGAAAAATATATGAAAATATTGAAACAGGAGATGTAGAAGGAGCCATGGAAGAAATGCGCTCACATCTTGAATACGTTGAAAAGCTTATTAACCGAGAGATAAAAGGATAAAAATAGCTGGATTTTTTCCAGAAATATGAGCTTCGTTTATATAAGGAAGTTTTCCCTCTGACTTTAAGAAGATTTAAAATTATCATTTAAGAAATTTTGTTAATACTCATCAAATAATACCGGCCCTGTGAGGTCGGATTTTTATTTTATTAAAAGTATTATCATATGAAAGAAAAATCCAGCAAATTATATAAAAAAGTAAATTAAATAGCATGAAAAAAATCACAGAATAGGGAGGAATTTTTTCATGCATATCGAATGGAATGTATGGGTGAATGGTCAGACCATCATATATTTCATCAGGATTTAGCTTATCTAATTGCACTCGAAGATATAAAACTTCGTTTACAATGCAACTTTTCTCTGCATAGGGGTCTTATACGGTATTTATCAATCAATAAAAAGAAAAATTTTGAATCTTTTCAAGCAATTTTTTTTACGCTTATGCTCAGTTAATCAGAATCTTAGAAAGTCTACACAATTTAAACTTAATTAAATTCTACAGGGAGGACGAAAATAATGAATGAGAAACATGTAGAAAAATTGGCAGGAATTGTTGGAAAAAAGTGGGTTGATACTGATCCTGATAGGGTTATGAGCTACGCCAGGGAATATACCAATGACAGCTATGGCCTGGTATCTCCCGAGCCGGTTGAAGATTGCGTGGTAGTAAAACCCAGAACAGAAGACGATATTTCTGAAATTATGAAACTGGCCAACAAAGAGTTGTTTTCTGTAATTCCCAGGGGGGGTAATACAGCCCTTGCTGCAAATGCAATTCCAGATGAACCCGGTGTAATTTTGGTCCTTGAAAGGATGAATGAGAAGATAGAGATAGATGATGTTAATCTTACAGTTACTTGTGAAGCGGGGGTTACTCTGGAAGATCTTATTAATAAGCTTGACGAGCACGATCGGCTTTATTTTCCTCTTCACCCTGGAGATGAGGGAGCTCAGATTGGTGGAATGGCTATAATGAATGCAGGAGGAGTAAGGGCTGTAAGAGATGGAATTATGAGAGATCAGATAAGAGGGATGAAAGCTGTGCTTCCCACCGGAGAAAAGGTTGATTTTGGCAATAGAGATGGCAAATTGATAAAAAATAATGCAGGTTATGATCTTATGCAGCTTATGATAGGGAGTGAGGGGACTCTCGGAATTATTACTGAGGTTACGCTTGACCTTAAGCCTGAACCTCCACAGAGTGCCACTCTGATAATTCCCTTTAAAAATAGAAGTGAAGCCTTCAGGGCTGTTCCAAAAATTTTGCAGGAAGGCATCATACCTCTGGCAGTTGAATTTGTTGAAAGAGAACAGATTCTCCATACCGCAGAGGACCTTGGTAAAGAGTGGCCGGCAAAAGAGGGAGAAGGAGACCTGATGATTATCCTGGCAGAGGACAGCGAGGAAGATATTTTTGAATCTGCAGCCGGAATTGAGAAAATATGTGAGGAATTCAATTCTATAAATACGTTGGTTGCAGACACTACAAAAGAGGAAAGAGAACTGCTGGAAATACGCAGTCACTTCTTACCCGCAATAGAAGACCGAATACTTGACTGTCCAGACATTACTGTCCCTCGCAGCGAGCTGGATCCG
The DNA here is from genome assembly GCA_964630835.1 of uncultured Halanaerobiaceae bacterium. Lineage (GTDB taxonomy): Bacteria > Bacillota > Halanaerobiia > Halanaerobiales > Halarsenatibacteraceae > Halarsenatibacter. The sequence continues at coordinate 1,091 of CAZVZM010000008.1, read as the reverse complement.
CTCATGGACAAAATTGAGGAGCTTTCCGTTAAATACGATGTGGAGATACCTCTGCTCGCTCATGCAGCTGATGGCAATCTTCATGCTTTCATCATGCTTGAAGATGAAGATGTGCAGGAAGTTCCCGATTATTACGAAGATTTAAAGAAAGAAATGTATAAAGCTACAATTGATCTGGGGGGGACTATCACTGGAGAACATGGAATAGGTGCCCTCCGAAAAAAGCAGCTGGCCATGCAGTATACGGATAGAGAGCTCGAATTGATGAAGCAGATCAAAAAGTCTTTTGATCCCAACAATGTCCTCAACCCACGAAAAATCGTTGATGTTGAATAGATAAATAATATGGGGGCAGCCCTGTTTAAAAGTTTCTATATGATACAGGATTTGCCCCTCTGTTATAAATTGTTCTTTTTCGGTTTTCTCGTGATTTTTTATCCGCCTTAAAAATTGAAATTTTCTGGGGGTTGAGAATTAATGAAAATAATAGTATTTGTCAAGGAAGTTCCCGATATGGAAAAGGTAAAATTTGATAGAGAACGAGGGGTTATAGACCGAGGCTCGGCAGATGCTCAGATCAATCCCTTTGACTTAAATGCTCTTCAGGCTGCCGTTGACATCAGGGAAAAGGTTGGGGGAGAAATTACCGCTGTTAGCATGGGGCCTCCCGGCGCTGAGGATTCTTTAAAAGAAGCTATTGCCAGGGGAGCAGACGAAGGTATTCTTTTAACAGATAGAGCTTTTGCTGGTGCAGATACATGGGCAACATCTTTTATTCTGGCCAGTGCAGCTCGAAAAATTGGAGATTACGATTTGATACTGTGCGGAGAAATGAGCGTTGACGGTGACACGGCCCAGGTTGGTCCACAGTCAGCTGAATTTCTGGGGATCCCTCATATTGCATTTGTCTGGGAAATGGAAAACATATATGAGAACTCCATTGAAATTAAAACAGATATGTGGAATAGTACCTACAAGCAGGAGATTGAGCTGCCCGGGCTTCTTACAGTTACCAAAGATATAAATAATCCCCGGCTTCCTTCTCTCAAGGATAAAATGAAAGCAAAAAAAGCCGAAATAACAACCTGGGG
>CAZVZM010000007.1:0-54982 GCA_964630835.1 uncultured Halanaerobiaceae bacterium | reverse complement strand
AAAGGGGCGGCTCTGGGCTTGCTGGCCGGGCATAGATTTATACTTCTCTTTATTCAGATTGCTGTAATTATATTTCTATTAATTATTTATAGGCGATTTTTACCCCATAACAGGAAAACTAACGTTTTCTTAACATTAATTTTTGCCGGGGCAGCCGGAAATATTATTGATCGTATAAGGCTGGGTTATGTTATCGATTTTATTGATCTGCAGGTGTGGCCTGTTTTTAATTTTGCCGATATATCTATAGTTGTGGGAACCGCCGGAATTGTCTGGGGGCTCTGGCAGACAATATAAAATTGATTCTTCCTGCGTTTGGCTGTTAAATAGGTGTGTAAAATTAGCTTATTATATTTTACTGGAAGCCATAAGTATAATGATAGAGACCTCACACAACATCTATCAAACAATAACGGTAAGATCCTAAAGTTTTATGCTATTTGTTATAAACAGGTCCGGTCAGGAGGAAGTATAAATGGAGACCTTTAAATTCCGGGTGAAAAATGAACATAAAGATATGAGGGTGGATAAATTTTTGGCCCGAAAGCTGTCCGATATTTCCAGGAATCGGATCCAGTCCCTTATCGAAAAAGGGATGGTTAGTATTCCGGAATCTACCAAAAAAGATATCAGGTCTTCATACAGACTAAAATATGGCGAAGAGGTTTTCGTCAATATTCCAGAGAGGAAGCCAGATAAACTGAAAATTTGGAAGCGTGACCTGGACATAATTTTTGAGGATAAGGAGTTAGCGGTGATTAATAAACCGGCTCCTCTGGTGGTTCATCCAGCTCCAGGCCATTCAGGCAGGACTCTGGTTGAAGCTCTCCTCTACAACTTTGATGAACTCGCCATGGCAGGAGGGGAAAAGAGACCGGGAATAGTTCATCGCCTGGATAAGGAAACTTCAGGAGCTCTCCTGATAGCTAAAACTGATCGGGCTTATTATAATTTGAAAAAACAATTTAAAAATCGGGAGGTTGATAAAGAATATCGTGCTCTTATTGTTGGACAGCCAGAGCACAAAAAGGCGCGAATAGAGGCTCCTATTGGGAGAGATCCTCACAATCGCACTCGATTGATGGTTTGTAATGACAGTGGAAAAGAAGCTCTTACAAATTACAGGGTAATAAAATCTTACAGGGGATTTAGCGGAGTAAGAGTGAATATAATTACTGGTAGAACACACCAGATAAGGGTTCATTTTTCTTTTCTGGGCCATCCTGTTCTGGGAGATGAAAAATATGGTGGAAGAGTTGATGTAAACGGAATGAAGATAAATAGAACAATGCTTCACTCATATAAAATCGGTTTTATTCATCCTGACTGTGGAGAGTATCATGAACATACTGCTTCAATTCCAGGCGACTATAAAAAAGTTGAAGATTTTATTTCCCGCCTGTAGAAGAGTTTTTTGCAGGAATTTAGAAATAGATTATAGAATAGGATATTTAGGAGTTTTTGTGCAGGCAAATTATAATGCAATATAATAAAGAAAGGGTTGGTGATATATTTGACTGGATATAATCCCAGTGAGATTAGAAATTTAGCTCTAGTTGGACACAGAGGAACAGGCAAAACAACCTTTACAGAAGTGATCCTTTCTGAGGCTGGCTTGATTTCGGAACCTGGAAGTGTGGATGATGGCAGCGCTGCCTCTGATTTTACAGAGGAGGAACAGGAAAAGGGCTACTCCATATTTAATTCTTACTTTAATTTTTCCTGGAAAAATACTCATTTCAATCTAATCGATACCCCTGGTTATATTGATTTTCGTGGAGAGGCTGCAAGTGCTCTTTCCATGGTGGAAGGAGCTTTAATTTTTGTCAATGCTGATAGCGGTATCGAGGTCAATACTGATTACTCCTGGAAGGAAGCTTCTCGCAGGGGAGTCACCCGCTTTGTCTTTATTAACAAACTGGATAAAGAAGATACTGATTTTGGAGAGATTTTTGATGAGATCAATGAACTCAGCTCTCAGCCCCTTGTCCCCATGACTATTCCCGCAAGCGATGGAGAAGATTATAATGGCATAATAGATATATTATCCAGAAAATTGATAACAGAAGAGGGGGAAAGCGAAGAGATTCCCGAGCAGTATTCCGATTTGGTGGAAGAATATCGCACGAATTTAGTAGAAGCGGCTGTGGAATCCGATGAAGAACTTATGATGAGATATCTTGAAGAGGAAGAAATTTCTGATGATGAAATAACCGGGGCTCTTTTTGATTCTGTTAAAGAAGAACTCGCCGTACCTGTTTTTGCAGGATCAGCCCTGAATAATTCCGGTGTAATAGAGGCTTTTGATTATGTGCGCAAGCTTCTGCGTTCACCGGCGGGTCAAAGGGGACTGGAAACTACCTCAGGAGAAGAAGTAACCATTGAGGCCGATCAAGATAGCGAACTTCTTGCTCAGGTTTCCAAAACTATGGTAGATCCTTATATTGGTAGATTGTCTATATTTAAAGTATATTCAGGCAGGATTAATGAAGACAGCGAGCTGTATGTTCCCAGACTGGGTGATCAGATAAGTACAAATAAATTTTACAAATTAAATGGGGAAGAACAGGAACAGGTAGAAGAGTTGATCGCTGGAGATATCGGTGCGGTGGCCAAAATAACTGAGCTGGAGACCTCTGATACAATCTGTTCACCTGATAATGATATAGAACTCGCTGAAATTGAACTGCCGGAGCCCATGCTTATTAAAAAAGTTGTTCCCATTGAGGGAGAAAGTGAAGAAAAAATGTCGGATGCAATTCAGCGCTATAGTCAGGAAGATTTAACATTTAAGGTTGAATATAACACTGAAACCAAGGAATTGCTGGTGTATTCCATGGGCACAGTTCATTTAAACGTCATAAAAGATATTTGCAGGCGAAAATTTGATGTAAGTTTTGATACGGACAATCCCAGCGTAGCTTACAAAGAAACTATACAGACCAAATCTGATGTTGAGTACAGGCATAAAAAACAGAGTGGCGGCCGCGGACAGTTTGGGCATGTTATGCTCCTGATAGAACCCCTGCCCAGGGGAGAGAAATATGAATTTGAAGAGGAAATTTTTGGAGGCGCTATTCCCAATCAATATATACCCGGAGTTGAGAAGGGTGTTAAAGAAGCCATGGAAGAGGGAGTTCTGGCCGGTTATCCCGTTGTTGACTGCAAAACGACAGTATATGACGGTGATTATCATGAAGTTGATTCATCTGAAATGGCTTTTAAGCTGGCCGCTTCAAAAGCTTTTAAACAGGGAATGGAAGACGCAAAACCTGTCCTGCTTGAGCCAATTATGAATGTGAAAATCACAGTGCCTGAGGAATACATGGGAGATATAATGGGAGATCTTAACTCTCGTCGAGGACAAATACAGGGGATGGATCCTCAGGATGGCCAGCAGGTTATAAAAGCAAAGGTGCCTCAGGCTGAGATGTTTACTTATGCTTCCGATTTGAAGTCTCTCACCGGAGGATATGGTAATTTTTCTATGGAATTTTCCCACTATGAAAAAGTTCCCTCCGAGCTCGCCGAGGATATTATCGCCAGAGCCAGAAGGGAAGATGAGGATTAATTTATCCCGGATAGAGACATTATAAAAATAAAAATTGCTATAAGAATCCGGGGCTATGTTTTCCCCGGATTCTTATATATCTATGGATTTTCTCCGCAACCATGGTGAGCGTAGTCTTATAACTTCCATAAATGGTTCCAGTGAAAAGAATGTGAAAATGTCCTAAATGCAAGTGTTATTAGGAAAAGAATAAAAACTGATGTGGAGAAAAACCATATCCATACAGGTTCTTTTGGCGCTATCATAAACTTTTAATGGGTGATCTATACATGTCCTGTGAAAAAAAAGCTTTAAATGGGATTGAGATGCTAAAAAATTTTTCTGTTATTTCTTCTCTGGGAGATCAGGAGCTAAAAAGTTTGGAAGAGAAACTGATTTTTCGTGAATACACCCGGGGTGAAACCATCTTTATGGAGGGGGAAGCAGGTGAAAGCATGTTTTTCCTGCAGAGAGGTCGGGTGAAAATCAGCAAAACTTCTTCCAGCGGAAAAGAACAGATTTTGAAGTTTATTGAACCGGGAGAAGTTTTTGGGGAAGTGGTTCTTTTTGGAGTGGATGGTTATCCAGCCACGACTATTTGTGAGGAAGATTCCTGCCTGGCTGTTCTCACCAGAAAGAAATTTAGAAATTTTTTTCTCAATCATCCAGAAATAGGCTGGGGATTGCTTGAAAATATGGCTGAAAAGCTCTATTTTTCTCAAAGAAGAATAAAAAGTTTGGGCCTGCAAAATTCGCGCAGTCGAATTGCTCAAGCTCTTCTGGAGATGTTAGAAACAGGAGAAGGTGATAAGGAAATAAGTGAGATAAATCAGGAAGAGCTTGCCCGATACCTGGGCATAACCAGAGAGACTGTCAGCCGCAATATCAGCAGAATGAAGGAGGAAGGCCTGATCGATATCCGGGGAAGGTCAGTGATTGTTTGCGATAGGGAAGGTCTTGAAGATCTGGGGTGAACAAATAATGAAGAAACATGTAAAAGAAATTTTAATTTTGTTGATTTCTGCAGTTCTAATAACCCTGCCCCTCTGGAACAGGCAGCTTTATCTCCTGACCTGGCCCGGTTTGATTGCGGGCATGGCTGTTTTTCACAGAACAAAAAAACTCCGTGGAGCCTTTATAAAGGGCTGGTTCTGGGGAGGGATATTGGCTCTATGTTTTTCTTACTGGCTTTTTCATCCTATCCGTAATTTTAGCGGACTGCCTCTGCCAATGGTGCTCTTTTTACTCGTTGTTTTATTTGCAGCAGCCGGTATATTTTATGCTATGTGGGCTTCTGCTTATAAAATATTAAATCCTGGAGATGAATTTTCCGTTCTTATAGCCGCTTTTACCTGGGTGAGTTTTGAGTTTTTGCGCGCAATATTTTTCCCCTATTTCCCCTTCGGCTTTATAGGCCTAACGCAGACAGGCTTTGATACTTTACTGCAGCTGGCCGAAATTGGAGGAGTGTTTCTCATATCTTTTATAACAATATTGCTTTCAGGACTCCTCTATAAATTTTTGCTCAGCAAGCGCTTTTTGTATCTTTTGCTGGTTCTCATAATTTTTCTGTCGAGCAGTTTTTATACCAGCAGTTTGATCAACGAAAGGAGAGAATTCTGGCAGGAAAATAGCAGAAATTTTGAAGCAGGAATTATTATGACCGGGATCGATCAGGAGGAGAAATGGGAGGAAGAGAATATTGAGAAGAATTTAAAGAGAGTAGCCGATAAAATAGAATCAGCTTTTGCAAAGGAAGCCGATATAGTTTTTACACCGGAGACCTCTCTAACATTTGATTATCTGCGTAATGAGTATTATCGAGACAAATTTTATGATAATCTGAATCCGATGGGCTATTTTATGGTCGGAAGTCAATCCAGTGGGGATGATCCGGCGGAGACGCTGAATAGTTATTTTTTGATTGATGAATATAAAAATATACAGGGAAGATACAACAAAAATGACCTGATACCGGGAGAAGTGATTCCTCTGGCGGGGGTTGCTGAGTTTTTTACAGGTCGCGAATGGCATTCATTAACACGGGGTGAAGAGCAGGAGTTTATGTCCTTTGAGGCTTCGCATGAAGATGATTTCAGCTTTAGAGTTTTGACCTGTTCGGAGATCCTTTATGCTTCAGATGATTATTCCCGCCTCAATGAAGTCGATATGCTGGTAAATCCATCCAACGAGGCCTGGTTTGGCGATACAAATCTGCAGAGTCAAATGTGGGAATCTGCCCGTTTGAGGGCGGTGGAATTGAGAGTGCCGGTTTTTAAATCCGGCAACAAAGCCTACAGCGGATATATTGAGCCCGACGGTGAAGATAGAGCAGTAGATGATAAATACACCACTATCGATGCTGCAGCTGGAAGGGCCTCAGCGGAAAAGACAATTTATCAGAGGCTGGGAGATTATCCCGGCTATATTTCACTGGTTATGATGCTCATTGTGATACCGGGCATCAGGCTATATCAAGCTTAAAACTGGCTGAAAAAATAAACCACCGAAAAAATTTTTCCATAAAGTTTTCCTGCAAAACTTTTATAGTAAAAAATGCTTTTTATGCTGAAAATCAGAGGTGAAATATCATGTGAACGGAGCCTCATAGTTTTAGGAATAGGCATTATAGAAGTCAATCAAAATTTAGTAGCAGATGAGGATAGCTCCTTTATACCCTTTTAAAGATCCTCCGGTCTGTCTCTGCCTGCAATCTTTTTAATTTTATCTTTCTCAGGGGTTACGTAAAGGGTGCTGTGATTATCATAATAAACTATGCCAGGTTTGGCTCCCTTTGGTTTGCTAACATTTTTTATGGTGGTAAAGTCTACAGGGACATTTTTTGACTGGCGGGCCTGGCTGTAATATGCAGCCAGCAGTGCTGCTTCGTGAATTGTTGTTTCGGGAATTTCTCTATCAGTCCTGTGATTGCGAACTATGACATGAGAACCAGCAATCTTACGGGTGTGAACCCAGAGGTCGTCTTCGGAAGCCACCTGTGTAGTTAATCGATCATTTTGACGGTTGTTTCTGCCCACAAGGACCTGATATCCGTCTTCAGAATAAAAACGACGAGGTTTTGACTTCTCTGTGCGGACATCGCTCTTTTTTTGTTCTTTTTCCTGAATATATCCCTCTTCTACAAGCTCATTTTCAATTTCATCCAGGTCATTCATTGTTTCAGCCTGATCAATCTTAAGTTCAACCTGATTGAGATATTTTTCTTCATGACGAAATCTGGCCATCTCTCTTATGAGATGATCACGACTTTTTTTAAGCTTGTTGTACTTTTTAAAAAGTTTTTCTACGTTGTCAGCTGGCGTTAGGTCACCGTCGAGAGGGATAGTTATTTCGGGCTGATCTTCCTGATAATAATCTATCACTTCAACCTCCTGCTGTCCCTGTTCTACTCTGTGAAGGTTGGCTTTAAGCAGCTCTCCCCGGCGTTTATATTTGTCTGCGTGCCGGCTCTGTTCGAGTTTTCCCTCTATTTTGTGCTGCTGTTTTTCGTTTTTTTCCTGATAATTATTTATAATATCTTTTAGTCTTTTTCTTCGGCGCTCTCTGTCCTTTCTTAAAATATGATTTTCATAAAAATAATCAAACATTGCGGCAGTATCAGAAAATTTCTTATGCTTTAGATCCTGGTAATGTTTAAGAGGAAAAGCCGACTGATAAACAACATCCCCCTTGCTGTCAATGCCAAGTGCAGGTTGAAAATCATAATTTTTAATCCTGGACAAAAAATCGAATAAATAGTTTTCAACTGACTTTTTTTCTTCACTGGAAAGCCTCCGATATTCCTTTTCCGGATCTACCCCCGCCTGGAAAACTATTTCGCGGGCAAGGTCCGGTCCAAAACCCTGTATATTGTTGAGGATAGCTCTGTAAGCCCTATCCTGAAGGCTTTCTTCAGCAAGTTTTTTCCATATTGATCTGTTAAGCTTAAGCGGGCTGGTCTTATCCTGGGGTGGGGGTGGTTGATACTTTTCATTGGGCATTAGAGTGCGGGCGGAATCCTTTTCGGGCGGAATTCTTTTCATGGCATCTTTAATAACATTATTCTCATCAACGAGAATAACATTGCTGTATCTCCCCATGATTTCAGCTATTAATCGATAATCACTGCCGCTTTTAAATTTAAACTCCAGCATCCTTTCCATTCCGGGTTGTTTTATTCCTTCCAGTCTGGCATGCTGAAGGTATTTTCTCAAAACCATGGCGAAGACAGGGGGTTTAGGAGGGTTAGAAAAGTCCACTTCTGTAATATGGATTCTGGCCTGCCGGGGATCTATGGCAGTGAGTAAAACTGGATTTTCGCCCTCAATGCGCAATTTCAAAGTGAGAAAATTATCTGAGGGTTGATAGGCTTTATCGACCCTCGCTCCCAATAGCTTTTTTTCAAGTTCCCGCCGGCAGCAGGATAGTGTAACACCATCTATTGCCAAGGTTAATCACTCCTGTTTAACGGTTATTTTGAATTATATCAGTTATCAGCTGGTAAATTTGATCTTTCTTCCAGAACTATGGCTAAAAAGGCTGTATTTGATGGAAAGTTTAAGCTGCTTAACTTTTTTTATATAGCTATAAGGCAAAGTTATACTCGAAATTTTTCGAAGCCCATTATAAAGGAAAATTAAAACAAGATTCATCAGCTATTTGGAGAAAAACCATGTTATTTAACTATTGATGCAAGTCTTAAATATTGAAATGCTGGCACCCTATTTTGCTGCATTGATACTTTAATAATAGATTATGATAATTTTTGTATTTACCTGTAACAATCATATCATTTTAGATCGCTGCAGACAACAGCAAGCTCAACAATCAAAAATATATGGACAAAAATTGAAGGAGGGATTTAAATGCCCCCATTAATTATAGTTTCTCCGGGGATAAATCGAGAAGGAATATACAAGCTCAACAAAAATTATGCAGATCGTATCGCCAGAGCGGGAGGCGCACCTTTAATTGTTTCTCATGCAAAAGATAAAAAGGTACTAAACAGATATATCGAACTGGCGGATGGTGTCATTTTATCCGGGGGAGGTGACCCCAATCCAGTAAAGTTTGGTCTGGAACCTCACTCGAAAATTCGGAGAATAGAGGAGGGTCGTGATGAATTTGAAAAAAAATTTGTTAAAAGAGCTGTTAATAAAAATATTCCCGTGCTGGGAATATGTAAAGGACTGCAGATTTTGAATCTTGTCCTTGGTGGAAGCATTATTCAGGATATTGGCAGCCAAAAAAATGAGGCAATTAAACACATCCAAAAAGCTCCCCGTCATACCGTCACTCATACCATTAAGCCGGAACCCGGAAAAGAAACTTTATACGAAGAAATTTTAGGAGCCCAGGAAAGGTTTAAGGTTAATTCTTTTCATCATCAAGCGGTGGAGGAAATGGGGGCAGAGTTGAAGGTTCTTGCCAGGTCAGCCGATGGAATTGTAGAAATGGCTGCTGGCAGGAAAGGTAGTCTTCTGGGCGTTCAGTGGCATCCAGAAGCCCTGCCAGAGGAACATCCAGCAGGTGCCAGAATTTTTACATATTTTCTGAAGCAGATATCTCGTTGATTGCGGCTGTATTGAAGTGCTAATCTCTCTTCAGGAGGTTATAGTAACAGTCTTGCTAAATATGTCAGGCTATGTTATCATAATCTAAAATGCGGTGGATAGGATCCTTTTACTCTGTTTAAGAGGTTTTAAAGGGGGGTTTATCATGTCTGATGTGAAGTTGATAAATATTGGCTTTGGCAATATTGTGGCAGGAAACAGAGTTATAGCTGTAGTCAGTCCCGAATCAGCCCCCATCAAAAGAATCATACAGGAGGCTAGAGAAAGGGGCATGCTTATAGATGCCACCTATGGCAGAAGAACGCGGGCTGTAATAATTACGGACAGTGATCATGTGGTGCTCTCAGCTATTCAACCTGAAACAGTGTCTCAGAGGCTTGATGACAAGGAAGAGGAATAATTTCTTTATATATTTAGGAGTGAGTGAAGTGAGCAGGGGTATTTTATTTGTTTTTTCTGGTCCATCAGGGGTGGGAAAAGGAACTGTGCTGGATAGGTTGTTTGAAAAATATGATGGGGTGGAATATTCTGTTTCTATGACAACTCGACCGCCTCGCAATCACGAAGTACATGGCGAAGATTATTATTTTATTAGTGAAGAAAAATTTGATAGCATAAGAGAAGAAAATGGATTTATCGAATGGGCCTGTGTTCATGGTAACTGTTACGGAACGCCCCGTCAATATGTTGTGGATGCTCTAGAAAACGGGGAGGACATAGTTCTGGAGATAGATATCCAGGGAGCACGTCAGGTGAGAGAGATTTTTCCGGAAGCGGTTTTTATTTTTCTCGAACCTCCTTCATTTTCTGCTCTGGAGGCCAGGCTGGCAGATCGAGATACCGAGGATACTCAGACTCGAGAACTTCGCCTGGAAAATGCCCGGGAAGAAATAGAAGAGGCCAGTATGTATGATTATAGAGTGGTTAACGATAATGTTGATAGAGCTGTCGAGGAACTAATAGAAATATTTGAAAGAGAAAAAGCCAGGAGGGGTTAAAATGATTGATAAGCCCACTTTAAAAGAATTGACTGAAAATAGCAGCAATCCTTTTACGCTTGTTATTATGGCTGCTAAGAGGGCACGGAATTTGAATAGCGGAGGTCAGGAGCTTCTGGACGATTACAGAGGAGAGAAAGTAGTATCAAAAAGCCTGGAGGAAATTGCTGAAGGAAAAATAACAACAGATATTGATAGCAAACATCAGTAAAGTATAAAGTGAGAGAATCTAAATTGCAGCCGGGGATAGGAGGAGATATTTTATGTCATCTGATATAATCCTGGGCATAACGGGAGGGATAGCTGCCTATAAATCCGCCGCACTTGCCAGCAGTTTAACTCAGGAAGATCTTAATGTATATACGGTTATGACTTCAGCGGCCCGGGAATTTATCAGTCCCCTGACATTTCGTTCTATTACCCAGAACCCTGTTGAATATGATATGTTTGCTCCTCCGGAACAATACAATATAAAACATACATCACTGGCCAAAAGGGCTGATCTTATTGTTGTAGCTCCGGCTACAGCTGATTTTATAGCTCGCGTAGCTTCAGGTATGGGAGATGATTTGCTCAGCACCGTAATAATGGCCACGAAGGCTCCGATTTTGCTCGCTCCAGCTATGAATGTAAATATGTATCGCAGTGATGCTCTGCAAAAAAATCTTGAGGTGCTTCGGGAGAATGGATTTAATATTATCTCTCCGGAAAAAGGAAGACTGGCCTGCGGTGACAGCGGTGAAGGAAGAATGCCCGAACCGGAACAGATCTTAAATAGAATTTTAAGAGAATTAACTGCCAATGACCTGTCAGGCAGGAAATTTTTAATTACTGCGGGGCCAACCCGGGAAGCACTGGATAAAGTAAGGTATTTTTCCAATTATTCTACAGGCAAAATGGGTTATTCCCTGGCAGAAAGAGCTCTTGCCAGAGGAGGGGAGGTAATTTTAGTTTCGGGACCCACCCATTATACTCCCCCTCGAGGATGTTCATTTTTCGAAGTGGAAACTGCAGAAGATATGAAGGAAGTCTGTCTCGAGCATTTTCCTCGCTCTGATATAGCCATCCTGGCTGCTGCAGTTGCAGATTTTAAACCTGCAGAAGTGCAGGAAAAAAAGATAAAAAAGGGTGGGCGAGAAAATCTTAAATTAAACCTGGTTGCAAACCCTGACATCATGAGTAAGCTTGTTTCCCGCAGAAAAAATCATCAACTGATAGCGGGTTTTGCTGCCGAATCTGATTCGCTGCTGGAAAAAGGCAAAGAAAAACTCAAACAAAAAGGTGCAGATCTGTTTTTTGCAAATGATATTACTGGAGAGGATAGTGGTTTTGCTTCATCACAAAATGCCGGTTACGTTATCACAGGAGAGAAAATTGTACCTTTATCACTCAGGAGCAAAGAAGCGGTTGCCGATGTAATCCTTGAAGAATTAAAAAATTTGACATAGGAGGAATTTTCTTGGATCCCGTGGCATTTACTCTTGGCTCGATAGAAGTCAGATGGTATGGAATTATTGTGGTGACGGGTATCCTGGCCGGTTTTTTTTATGTCCTATGGCGGGGGAAACAATGGGGGTATGATAGCGAAGATATTATAGATTTTCTCCTCTATGGGCTGCCTATAGGTCTGGTTGGAACCCGCCTGTATTACGTAATATTCAACTGGGGTTATTTTAGCAATGATCCAATTCGTATATTTGATATTACCAGCGGGGGTCTTGCCATTCATGGTACGGTAATTGTTGGATTGGTATATACTATTATTTTTGTTCGCAGGAAGGGCTTTTCCTTCCTTAAATTTGCTGATCTGCTAACTCCTGCTTTTATGATTGGCCTTGCAATAGGAAGGTGGGGAAATTTTATCAATCAGGAAGCTCATGGAGGGGAGGTTGATCCGGAGTTTTTGTCCTATTTCCCACAATTTATTAAGGAAGGAATGGAAATTGGTGGGAATTATTATCATCCCACATTTTTTTATGAATTTATCTGGAATCTAATTGTTTTTGCGGCACTGATGATATTTATAAAGAGCAGAATTTACAGACGAGGTAGAGTGCTGGCTCTGGGTCTGGCAATGTATTCGCTGGGCAGGTTTTTTATCGAGGATATGAGACTGGATAGCCTGTACCTGGGAGATATACAGGTGGCTCGTCCGGTGAGTGTTATAATTATAATTGCTGCGGCAGTTCTGTTTATTTTATGTGATGAAGAAGCTGAGCACAATTGATAAATTCGATAATATATTTTGAGGAAATTGATTTTAAAAGGTAATTAATAGTTTGATAGGAAAGGAAGTTGACCATGAAACAAAACTTTATGTTCACTTCAGAATCGGTTACGGAGGGGCATCCCGATAAAGTTGCTGATCAAATTTCGGATGCCATCCTGGATGCTATTCTGAAAAAGGACCCTCAGGCCAGAGTCGCCTGTGAAACATTTACAACCACGGGGCTGGTGCTTGTATCCGGGGAAATATCAACTGATTGTTATGTGGATATTTCACACGTAACCAGAAAAACTGTTGTCGATATTGGCTATAATCGAGCTAAATTTGGTTTTGACGGTGAGACCTGTGCAGTAATGACTGCAATCGATGAACAGTCTTCCGATATTGCTCGCGGAATTAATCAGGCAGAAAATGGAGAAGAACTTGATCATAAAGAGGAACTGGGGGCGGGAGATCAGGGGCTTATGTTTGGTTATGCCTGTTCAGAGACTGAAGAGTTGATGCCCCTTCCAATTTCTCTGGCCCATAAACTTGCTCGAAAGCTGGCAGAGGTGAGGAAAAATAAGGTTTTGGGATATTTAAGACCGGATGGTAAGACGCAGGTTACTGTTGAATATAATAGCGGTATTCCGGTAAGAGTGGATAAAGTTGTTGTCTCTGCTCAGCACCATCCAGATGTTAAGATGGAAGAGCTTAAAAAGGATATAATTACTCACGTGATTAATGAAACAATTGATAAAAGGCTTCTGGATGATGAAACCAGATATCTAATAAATCCGACCGGCAGATTTGTTATTGGCGGCCCACATGGAGACGCGGGTTTGACCGGGAGAAAAGTGATTGTTGATACCTATGGCGGTTATGCCAGACATGGAGGGGGATGTTTTTCTGGTAAGGATGCCACCAAGGTTGATCGTTCTGCCTCTTATGCTTCCCGTTATATCGCCAAAAATATCGTTGCTGCTGAGCTGGCAGAAAAATGTGAAATCCAGCTCTCCTATGCAATTGGAGTTGCCCGCCCACTATCTGTGATGGTCAATACCTTTGGGACAGGGGTTATAGATGATTCCAGCCTGGAAAAACTTGTGAGAGATAATTTTGAGTTAACCCCTTCCGCTATAATTGAAAATTTGCGTCTTCGCGAGCCTGTTTTTAATCAGGTAGCTTCCTATGGACATTTTGGGCGAAGTGATCTGGATTTGACCTGGGAAAAAACTGATAAGGCTGAGGTTTTGCGCAGTAAAGCAGGCCGATATTAGATAATTCAGGCTTTTCACTGATAGATTAAATACCTTTTTTTATCTAAAACTCAGTTCATATAAGAGGGCTAATATTAGCTGAAATTGTTTTAATCAGAAGTTTACAGCAATTACTCAAATTTTCTGTTCAGTTTGAGGATGATTTTATGTTTTCAAGTAAAGAGTTGAGCAAGGAAAATTTAATTAAAGGAGTTCGACTGGCGGTAAGTATAAGCCTTATAATCTCCGCTGTCTTAATCTTTTTTACTGTAGATGTTGAGGCCTTAGAACAGGTATTTTCCTATCTTGATCTATCAATTATAGCAGGTCTTTTTCTCCTTACTTTTATAAACTGGACCATGGATGCTATAACTTTGAAAATTCTTTCGGGAGCGGTGGGAGAGCATATTTCACTCTGGTCCGGGGTAAAGGTATATCTTGCCGGAGCTTTTGCTTCCAGAGTCACTCCATTTGCCACCGGTGGTGGCCCCTTCAGGGTTTATTTTTTAACCAAAAGCGGAGTCGATGTTGCCCGGGCTTCTTCAGTTGTCATTGTCGAATTTGTCTGTAGAATGCTTCTGCTGGGGGCTATGTCTATAGTATTTTTTATCTTCTTTCGAGGTTACATTTCCAGTGGCCTTCTACCATTTTCTCTTTTTATCCTGATTGTTCTCTTTGGAGCATCGGTATCCCTGGGGATTGTTCTGTTTTCTCTTGTTCCCAATGTAGCTGAAAAAATATTTGATAGAGTGTTACACTTTTCTCCAGTAAATAGAATTTTTAAAAGAAGCTTTAGGGCTAAAAGATATCTGATCAGAGCCAAAAAGGGACTGAAAAGATTTCGTAATTCTTTAAGATCCCTGTCAGACAGGCCCGTCCATTTAATCATGGCGCTGATCTCGGTATTTTTATTCTGGAGTTCTCTTTTCATGATAATTCCGATTATTTTGGTAGGAATGGGGCTGGAGGCCAGCATTATGGAGGCCTACATCATGCAAACTCTTATTTATCTTGTGCTGCCCTTTTTTCCTACACCCGGAGCAAGCGGGGTTGCCGAACTGGGAGTGGCCTCGTTATTTATTGCTTTTATACCCGGTAATTATCTGGGAATTGTTGTCTTTGGCTGGAGATTTTTTACTTTCTATCTCCTTTTAATTCCCGGGGGCATTCTCTGTCTTCGCGAAATTAGCAAGGGTGGTAAAATTGTCGGTTAAATATATTGAAGTGACGGTGGAGGTGCCAGTAGCCGCAAATCAGGACAGTTTTATCTATTTCCCCGGAGATGATAAAGATATAGAAGAATATGAAATCGGTCAATTTGTGGAAGTTCCTTTTGGTGGGAGAAGAGTTACAGGCTGTATAACCGGTTTTGCTGAAGAAGCAGATATTTCTTCGAATAAAATCAGGAAAATTTGCCGCATTATTGGAGAAGAACCCCGAATATCACCACCACTTCTTGAAGCTTTAAAAAAAATGTCCCGGTATTATCATGCTCCCCTGCAGAGTTTTATTAAAGCAGCTCTGCCCGCTCAGATCAGGGAGGGAGGTTCGGGACCTGCTGGAAAAATCAACTACTGTCTTAACATATCTTTTTCAGAGGCCAGAAAAGTAATGGAAGAAATTAAGTCCAGTGCCCCCGCTCAGGCCAGAATAATGGAGATTTTGCTTGAGAATCAAAATAAATATGTGCCGGCTACAGAGCTCGTGGAGATGGCCAAAACAAATCGCTCCCCCATATACAGTCTGGAGGAAAAAGGTTTAATAACAAGAAAGCGCATCCAGGAAAGAAGAATCCCTTCCTATGAGATCGATGGTGAAAGTAATGATGATAAGATTAAATTAAATCATGAACAGCGTCAGGCTCTCTCCAGGCTCATGAATGCAGTTGAGGATAGTAGAGAAGAAATATTTCTTCTTCATGGAGTTACCGGGAGCGGCAAAACTGAGATTTATTTTCGGTTGGTCGAGAAGTGTTTTGAACGAAATGAATCGGCTCTTATTCTGGTTCCAGAAATTGCGCTAACTCCTTATCTTGTGAACTTTTTTTATCATAAATTCCCCAGGAAAATTGCAGTTATGCACAGCCGTCTTTCCTCCGGAGAAAGAAGAGATGAATGGAAAAGGATAAAGGAGGGAGAGGCCAGGCTTGTTATTGGAGCAAGGTCGGCAGTTTTTGCTCCCTTTGTTAATCCCGGTCTGATAGTAATAGATGAAGAGCATGAAAATTCATACAAGCAGGAAAGTCAACCCCATTATCATGCAAGAGGGGCTGCTGTAATCCGCAGTCAGATTGAGAAATTTCCCGTGGTACTGGGTTCTGCTACCCCATCAGTTGAGAGCTACTATTTTTCCAGGGAAGGCGATTATAATTATATGCGCCTGAGAAAAAGGGCAGGGCCCGGGAAAATGCCGGAGATCAATATTATTGATATGAGGAAGGAGGCTAAGAAGGGAAATTACGACTTAATTAGTGAAAATTTAAAGAGCGCAATAGACACCCGCTTAAAACGAAATGAACAGGTATTAATTTTTTTGAACAGACGAGGTTTTGCCAGTTTTATTTTGTGTCAGAACTGCGGTGAAGCTTTAAAATGTAACAACTGTGATATTACACTCACTTTTCATATGAATATCAATCAATTAAAATGTCATTATTGCGGATACAATATGTATCCCCCTGAAAATTGTCCTTCCTGTGGAAGCGATCTGCTGCAGGAGTTCGGAGCCGGCACTGAGAGACTGGAAGAAAAATTATGTCAGTTTTTTCCTGCTGCAAGCGTGGCCAGGATGGACCTGGATACAACTACAGGCAAGCATTCTCACCGCGATATTCTTATGGGAATTGATAAAGGCGATTATGACATAATTGTTGGCACTCAAATGATAGCCAAAGGTCATGATTTTCATAACATTACACTCGTGGGAATTTTGGGAGCTGATATAATATTGAATCTGCCTGATTTCAGGTCATCGGAAAGAACCTATCAGCTTTTAACCCAGGTTGCGGGCCGGGCGGGGAGAGGAAAAAAACAGGGGGAAGTAATAGTACAGACACATTCTCCAGATCATTATGCTTTAAAGGATCTCAAAGGTAAAAAACCAGAAAATTTTTATGATAAAGAGCTGGATTTGAGAAAAAAGTTGAATTACCCTCCTCACTCACGGCTGGTAAGAATTTTATTTCGATCTGGAAAGGAGAAAGCATTATCAGAATTTTCTACTGAAGTTGTTAACTTTTTAAACAACAATTTCCCGCAAGAATTTGATTACAGAGGACCGCAGCCGGCTCCTCTGAAAAAAATTAAAGGTAGAAAACGCTGGCATCTGCTGCTTTTCTTCAATAATATCAGGCAAAGACAGCGATTTCTTCCTCTGCTTAACGATTTTCTGGAATCGACAAAGCCTGCAGATGTAACGGCTGCAGTTGATGTTGATCCACTATCAATGTTATAATATATAGGAATAATTATAGCCCTGTAGTTTATGGAGGTGCTCTTAAATGACCGTTATGAAAATCAAAAAAATTGGTGATCCTGTCTTAAGGACAGAAGCGAAAGAGGTTGATGAAATCACCGAAAAAACGGAAGATTTAATAAATAATATGATTGATACACTGCGGGATAGAGAGGGATTGGGCCTTGCCGCCAATCAGGTTGGGATTTTACAACAAATTGCTGTTATAGAAAATGAGAATGAAATTATCACTTTAATTAATCCTGAGATTGTAGAAGAGGAAGGAAGTAGACTCAGAGAAGAGGGATGCCTTAGTGTTCCGGAACGGCAGGGTCCAGTTCCCAGGGCCGAAAAAATAAGAGTTCGTTTTCAGGATCGTGAGGGACAAAGCAAGGAAAAATCCTTTTCTGATCTCACCGCCCGAATTATACAGCATGAAATTGATCATTTGCAGGGAATACTTTTTGTAGATAGAGTTATTGATGCACCGATAGCCGATATAAGTAAATTTGAAAAGGAGAGTTAATTTTTATGAAAGTAGTCTTTATGGGCAGTCCAGAATTTGCCCTGCCCTCCCTGAAATTATTATTTGAAGCGGAAGAAATAGTTTTAGATCTTGTTGTAACACAGCCGCCACGCCCTGCTGGCAGAGGTGGTAAGCTCAACCCCACTCCGGTGAATAAAAAAGCTGATGAACTGGGACTTGATGTTATGGCTGTTAATGATGTCAATAAAGCAGAACATGTGCAAAAAATTTCTTCATGCAATCCTGACTATATATCTGTAACGGCCTTTGGACAAATTCTTTCCCGAGACATCCTCTCTTTGCCTGAAAGGGCACCTGTAAACTTGCATGCTTCTCTTCTTCCCAAATATCGCGGTGCCAGTCCAATTCAGCAGGCTATTATAAACGGAGATAAAAAAACAGGCGTTACTACAATTTTAATGGATGAGGGGCTTGATACTGGCAAACTTTTGATGCAGAGAGAGGTCAAAATCGGCAAAGAAGATACTGCAGGCAGTTTACATGACAGGCTGGCCCAGGAAGGAGCCGAGCTGCTTCTGGAGTCTTTGATCAGACATAACAGCGGTAAAATTACTCCTGTTCCTCAGGATGATAACAAGTCCAGTTATGCACCTCGCCTTCAAAAAGAGGATGGTAAAATAGATTTTTCCCGAGCGGCAGGGAAACTGGTGGATTTTATCAGAGGGATGAATCCCTGGCCAGGTGCTTATACATTTTATCAGGGGGAGAGGTTAAAGATCTGGGTCGCAGAAAAGTCTCATATTGAAAAGCCGACTGATATTGAAGTGAAACCCGGCAAAATTTTGAAGGCCGATCCGGGGGAAGGGCTTTTTGTAGCAGCTGGCAGAGGGTTGATTAATCTGACGGAATTGCAGCCGGCCGGGCGCAGCACTCTTTCCTGCCAGGAATTCATAAACGGATATAAACCGAAGCCGGGAGAGGTTCTGGGCGGCAATTAATTTTTCCGGCAGGGGGGTTGATAAAATATATGCTATTCTGGCTTCTTTTACTGGCTTTTCTTTTGTTTTTTCCCGTTCTGCTGGGACCATTTCTTCTGTTTTTTCTCTTTTTGCTGTTACTTATCCCCATAAAATTTACACTTACTTCTTTAACAAGTCTTTTTTCTGTCCCGGGAGAGTTATACAGAATCGCTAAAAATCCCACTCTGAGGAAAAATCATGCTCTTGAGCATGCCACAATTAACGTTCTGGAGGAGCTTTTTCCATATGAAGGCCTTGCTGGTTACGCCGATGAAGAGGGGTTTTATATTATCGGGGCTAATGATTCAGCCCAGGTTGAGAGGGCTGCTCGCGAAGGGCTCAAGCGTTTGAGAGAGGGTGAAAACTATCTTGTTGTGCACAATCGCTGTGGAACTACGATTACAGCTGCTAACTTTGCAGCTGCCGTCATTTTTTTAATCCTGCTTATTACAACAGGTTTTTTCTCCCTCTGGACTATGCTTCTCGCTATGGGGCTTGCCAATCTTGCAGGGCCGTTACTTGGAAAAATGTTGCAGCTTCATGTTACGACTTCTGCTGATGTTGATACTATGGAAATAATTGGGGCCAGAGACAAAATGGAAGGCAGAGGTCTTCTAACTCAGAGAGGAAGAAAAATTTTTGTTAAAACCAGAGAAGTGCCCTATCTGGAAGCAAGATAGTAATACAGGGCGGGATGACAATGAATGAAATATTTGGTCTTAGTTTTTCTCAGCTACAGAACAACCTTGAGCGGGCAGGATTTTCCGGTTACAGAGCCGAACAAATCTTTAACTGGTTATACGAAAACAGAGTGCTTAGGCCTGATAGAATGGAAAATTTGCCCGAGGAACTGCAGGATTACCTTCGTGAAAATTTTAAATCTTGTCTCCTCTCATTTTCAGAGATTTCTGCTTCGGAGGATGGAACCAGGAAATATTTAGCTGATACATCTGATGAACTTCAGATTGAATCTGTCCTGCTTCCAAGAGAAAGAGACAAAAAATATACAGCCTGTGTTTCCACTCAAATTGGATGCTCACTTGGCTGTAGTTTTTGTGCTTCAGGCATATCTGGTCTGGAAAGGAATTTGAGCGCTGGTGAGATTGTTGCTCAGATTTTTTACATGAACAGGCACATTTACGAGACTGAAAAGAGCAGCGCAGGAAATATTGTTTACATGGGTATGGGTGAGCCTTTTATGAATTATTCCGCTTTAAAAAAATCTATAAAGATTCTTATTGATGAGAGAGGTTTTAATTTTGCAAGACGGCGTATCACAGTTTCAACTGCGGGTGTTGTTCCCGGCATAAAAAAAATTGCCGCTGATTTTCCCCAGGTGGGACTTGCTGTTTCACTTCATTCGGCAGAGGACAGTCTGCGCTCCCGTATTATGCCAGTAAATAAAAAATACAA
Organism: uncultured Halanaerobiaceae bacterium; assembly: GCA_964630835.1. GTDB lineage: Bacteria > Bacillota > Halanaerobiia > Halanaerobiales > Halarsenatibacteraceae > Halarsenatibacter. The sequence goes on along the minus strand of CAZVZM010000007.1, from coordinate 35,024 downwards.
TCTTTCCAGCCTCAAAGAAGCTCTGGTGGATTATCAGAGGATTACCAGCAGAAGGATAACTCTGGAATATGTTTTGCTGCCTGAAATAAATGATTCTCGCAGACAGGCAGAAATGCTGGTAGATTATACCCAAAATCTTGATTGTCACATAAATCTAATATCTGCCAATCCAGTGCCGGAGTTAAATGTCAAATCAGCTTCAATCTACAGCCTGGAAAAGTTTAAAACATATCTTAACAGGGCTGGATTATCTGTAACCATAAGAAAAAGCAGAGGGAGACAGAAAAAGGCTGCCTGTGGACAGTTGAGACACAGGAGGGGTGATAGCTAATGAAAGCTGCCGGGAGGACTGACCGAGGAAAAATCAGACAAAAAAATGAAGACGAGTTTATTTTGAGAGAGGATCCCTATCCTATTCTGGCTGTGGCTGATGGTATGGGGGGACATAAGGCCGGGGATGTCGCCAGTGCAGAAGTTATTGAAACTGTGAAAAATTATGCTTTTAAACCTGATTTTTGCAGCAAAAGTATGATGGAAAACCTGGTAATCAAGGCAAATGAGTCGGTAATTAAAAAGGGCGAGAATAACCCCGCCTGGCGCGGTATGGGTACAACTCTTTCTGCAGCTGCAGTGTACGATAATTATCTCTACTACGGTCATGTTGGGGACAGCAGAATTTATCTTCTTCGCGAGAAAGAATTATTTCAAATTTCCAGGGATCATTCTCTGGTGGGAGAAATGCTGGATGAAGGGAAAATTTCTCCAGAAGAAGCTTTCAATCATCCCCGCGGCAATGTTTTAACTCAGGCTATCGGCCTGGAAAAAAATCTGGATATTGACACCGGCAGCAAAAAGCTGCTGGAGAGCGATGCAGTTCTTCTCTGCACAGATGGTCTGACGGATATGCTTCCTGAGAGTGAAATTTGCCGTATTCTCCTGAGATACAGGGATGAGCAGCCAGAAAATGCATGTAAAGACTTGATTGAGGCTGCCTTAAATTCGGGAGGGAAGGATAATATAACCGCAGTCGTTTATGAACATCCCTGAAATAGAGGTGAAGCAGGTTGGAAGAAAAGCTCAATGGAAGATATCAATTAAATAATGTGTTGGGCGAGGGGGGAATGGCAGTAGTTTATGAAGCCACTGATACCCTTTTAAACAGACCTGTAGCAGTAAAAGTGCTTAAGGAAGAGTATGCCAGCAGTAAAGAGTTTGTTAATAGAATAAAACGAGAGGCCAGGTCTGTAGCCCGTCTATCTCATCCTCATATTGTCAATGTTTATGACATGGGGGAGGAGGAAGGTCGTCCCTATCTGGTAATGGAGAGGGTGGCTGGAAAAAATTTAAAAAAATACATCGAAGAAAATGGACCTCTTTCCTCCCGGCTGGCGCTTAAAATTGCAGAACAGATAAGCTCTGCTCTGACTAAGGCGCATGAAAATGATATAGTGCACTGTGACATAAAACCTCATAATATCCTTATTACCGATAATAACAGGGTGAAAGTTACGGATTTTGGCATAGCACGGGCTCTTAATTCTTCGCGAAACAGTGCCCTTTCCGGTTCAATAGAAGGAAGTGCACACTATCTATCTCCAGAACAGGCAAGAGGGGAAGAAGTAAAACCGGCTACAGATATTTATTCTCTGGGGATCGTTCTTTATGAGATGATTACCGGGGATGTGCCTTATACTGGAGATACCGCCATTTCTGTGGCAGTGCAGCATGCCAGGTCTCCAATACCTGATCTAAAGCAAACAGAACTTCCGATCGAAGTGGCAGATATAATTGAGAAAACTCTGGCAAAGGATCCAGAGGATAGATTTTCTTCTGCAGCGGAGTTGAAAGTCACGCTGGAGAAAGCAGCTAAAAGTAATTTTGCTGAAAAAAATGCCCTTATTTCTGGAGAGAGTGAGGAAAATTCGGAAAAAAAATCCGGCAGTGAAGAACATGAATCGCGAAGAAATTTTTCTTATTTATCTCCTGCCTGGGAAAAAACAGCAGGAAAATTGCCGGCAGGCGTAAGATATATTTCTGTTTTTGTATTGATTATGGCATTTCTGGGAGGAAGTCTTTTGATTGCCTACAACATTTTCATGGATGTGCCAGTGGTTGAAGTTCCCGATGTTGTAGGGATGAATGTGGAAGATGCGGGAAAGGAGCTATCTCAAGCAGGTTTGAATTACGAACTTTCAGAAGAAAAAATTAATCATCCCGATATTTCTTCAGGTCATATTGCCAGACAGGAACCCGGGGAGGGCACAAGTGTACGTCAAACCAGGGATATTAAAATTTATTTAAGTGGAGGGCCTGAGGAAGGGGTAGTACCTGATGTTTCCGGTTTGAATGAGAGGGAGGCAGTTATTGAGCTGGAAAATTCTGGATATAATGTGGGAGATATGGAATATCAGTTTTCGGATCTATATGGCCAGGATCGCATAATAACCACTGAGCCGGAGCCGGGGAGTGAATTGCCGTATAATGAAGATGTTGATTTGATTATAAGTATGGGATACGATCCCACTCTTTTGGAAGTTCCCGGAATAATTGGAGTTGAGTGGAGAAAGGCTCAGGAACTGTTGAGAGATTACAATCTTCGGCTTGGAGGTGTCACAGAGGAGGAGAATATAAGACTTCCTGCTGGAAAAATCATCGAACAGTCCCCCCGGGCCGGTGAAAAGGTGTCTGCGGGAAGAAGTGTTGATGTTAAAATTAGCAGTGGTCCGGATGATGATATGAAAGAGGAGGTTCTTGACAGAAGAGTTGTTTCTTTTTCGGCCGCGGGAGAAGAAAGAGCTGAATACAGAGTAATAATGGATGACGATCTGGGTAGAGACATGGTCTGGAATAGTTTTATGAATCCCGAAGAGGAAGCAGATATTGAAGTTTACAGCTCGGGGGAAGTTCGGTTTCAAATTTTGCGAGAAGAGGAGGTCATTTATGACAGAGTTTTTGAATAAAGTGAGGTGGACATTTTAAGGATATGAAAGGAATTGTGACGGGTGCTGTAGGGGGGTTTTTTTATGTTGCAGAGAGTGATGGAAAACAGCATCGCTGTCAGGTCAGAGGAAGGATCCAGGAGCAAATATATCCCGGGGATAGGGTTATAGTGTCAGATAATATGGTTGAAGATCTGATTCCCAGAGATAATCTTCTTCCCCGCCCGCGGGTTGCAAATGTCTCTGTGGTTAATATAATGTTTTCTGTGTCCGAACCGGAGATGGATTTCCAGCTTCTTGATAGGTTTCTGCTTTTGGTAAAAGCAGCGGATTTTACTCCTGTAATTTATATTAATAAACTGGATTTAAACCCGGACTTTCCTCGAGAAGAAGAGAATAAAATCTTTGCATATAGAAATGCTGGCTTTAGATTATACATTTTCAGTGTAAAAGAGGAGACACATCTTTCAAACGTGAAGAAATCCTTTCAGGGTGGGATTAATGTCATGGCCGGTCCTTCCGGAGTGGGCAAGTCGGCTTTGATAAATAAACTGATACCTGATGCAGACCTTGAGCTCGGAGAGGTAAGCAACAAATTAAAAAGGGGCAGGCACACAACCAGGCAGGTAAAACTGCTCCAGTTGCCAGAGGGAGGATGGGTTGCGGATAGCCCGGGTTTTACATCTTTGAGCCTGGATCATCTCTATCCCGGGGAGGTTCAGATCTCTTTCCCTGAGTTTACAAATTACCAGAATGAGTGTCATTTTAGCAGCTGCACTCACACACACGAACCGGACTGCGCGATAAAAAAAGCTGTAGAGTTCGGAAAGATCCCTCAATTTCGCTACGATTCATATTGCAATCTATATAAGATAGTTGAAGAAGAAGGAGGTCCTGAGTATGACTAAGCTTGCACCCTCACTTTACTCGGCTGATTTTTCCTGTCTGAGAGAACAGCTGGATTATTTAAATAATGCTGACATGCTTCATCTGGATGTGATGGATGGTAATTTTGTTCCTAATATCACCTTTGGTCCGGGATTGATAGAGGATATAAGAAGCTTTTGTGAACTCCCCTTTGATGCTCATCTTATGATTTCTCAGCCCGGTAAATACATCGAAAAATTTGCTGCTGCTGGCAGTGATTATATTACTTTTCATATTGAAGCGGCAGTTCACAGCCATCGAATAATCCAGCAAATTAAGGATCTGGAATGTCAGGCAGGAATATCAATAAATCCCGATACATCTCTTGAAAATGTTGAATATCTGCTCCCGGAACTGGATTTACTATTAATTATGACAGTTAACCCCGGATTTGGAGGACAGAAGTTTATTCCGGCTATGCTGAATAAAATTTCTCGCGCCCGGGAAATGATTGAAAACGCTGATACTGGCACTGAAGTGGCTGTAGATGGAGGCATTAAACAGCATAATGTGGAAAAAGTCGTCAAAGCAGGAGCAGAAATTATAGTTGCCGGCTCAGCTATATTAGGAAAGGATGACCCTGCTCGTGCCGTTGAAGGTTTTAAAGAAAAATTTGCTTCTTGCTGAAGAATAACCTTTTTGGGAATAAATCCGGGGGGTGAATTACCCCGGTTTTTCTTTACAGATTTTGCCCGATGTGTTATTATAAAAAAAGCGCAAAAATTTTTAAGAACTTTTCTGGTATCAACTGGTGATTTGTATTTTAAAAATAAAATAATTTGCTGACGGGGAGTGGTGAAATTCCATACCGGTGGTGAAAGTCCACGAGCCTTAAATGGCTGATTTGGTGAAATTCCAAAACCGACAGTGAAAGTCTGGATGGAAGTTGGCTTTTTTTAGTGCCTTCCTTCCCGGGGAGGTTTTTGTTTTTGAGAAAGGAGTTTATGAGTTGAGCAGCCAAAAAAATTCTTTAAAAAAAGACAAATTTTACATGAGAAAAGCCCTGGATCTTGCTGCCAGGGGAGCTGGTTTTGTAAGCCCCAATCCTATGGTTGGAGCAGTTGTTGTGAAAGATGGGGAGATAGCTGGTAGAGGTTTTCACAGGAAATTCGGGGGCAGGCATGCTGAAATTAATGCTCTGGAAGATGCCCGTGGAAATACAAAAGGTGCTGAACTTTATGTCAACCTGGAACCGTGCTCCCATCACGGCAAAACTCCCCCCTGTAGTGATGCCATTTTAAATTCAGGTATAGAAAGGGTGATTGTGGCCAATGAAGACCCCAATCCTCTGGTAGGTGGTAGAGGCATCGAAAAGCTGCAAAATCAAGGCCTGGAGGTAAAGATTGGAGTGCTGGCCGAAGAAGGACGCAAATTAAATGAAGCATTTTTTGTATACATGCAAAAAAATCGGCCATTTTTTGTCCAAAAAACAGCACAGACACTGGACGGTTATCTGGCAGCACCGGGGGGAGATTCTCGCTGGATCACCGGAGAAAAAGCCCGGGCCAGGGGACACAGACTTAGACATGAGCTGGATGCAGTGTTGATAGGAAGGAACACCCTGATAAAAGATGATCCCCGGTTAACCGCCAGGAAAATTTCGGGAGAAGTCAAACAACCTCTCAGGATCATTATGGCCGGTAAAGGAGAAATCCCCGGGGAAGCTACCCTGTTTCATACAGATTTTGGACGAGAAATTGTGATTTTCGTTGAAAGAGAAAGATCTCAGGATTTAAATAAAAAGTTTTCTGATATAAATAATGTAAAAGTGATTCCTCTGAGCGTTAATGATCGAAATGAAATTTCTCCTTTGGATATAGCTGAAAAACTATTTGAAATGGAAATCCAGAGTGTCCTTATAGAAGGAGGAGGCAGGGTAAATCACACTTTTCTGAAATCTGGATTAATTGATAAATATTTTGTTTTCCTGGCCCCAAAATTGCTGGGAGGAAACGATGGTGTGGCCTGTTTCTCCGGAGAGGCAGTGAGTGCGATAGATGAGACGGAAAAATTAGTTATAGATGATATTGAGCGCCTGGAAAGGGATATTTTGATTACCGCTTATCCGCGTAATGATAGCTAATCTGAGGTGAATAAATTGTTTACCGGTATTATAAAAGAGGTTGGAATAGTAGCTTCCATACACAGAAGTGGAGTCAGGCATCAGATTGAGGTTAAAGCCGATGAGATTACCGGATCGATTAATAGAGGTGATAGTATTGCTGTCAGCGGGATTTGCCTTACTGTTGTGAATTATGACAGCAGCAGTTTTTCTGCCGATGTGATGCCGGAAACCCTTCGTAATTCCTCTCTTGGCGAGTTAAAAAAGGGAGATCGGGTAAATTTAGAACCTGCTCTCGGGACTGAGGATCTTTTTGATGGACATTTAGTTACGGGACATATTGATGGCACAGGTTCTATAAAAAATATAACCCGGGAGAAAAATGCACGCATTGTTGAAGTGAATTATCCCCGGGATTTACAGAAGTATCTGGTTGAAAAGGGATCGATTGCTCTCAATGGCGTAAGTTTGACCCTGGCTGATCTAAACAAAGAGTATTTTACCGTTTCGCTCATTCCTGAAACCTGGAGAGCCACCAGCTTTCATGCCATGAATGCTGGAAGGAGTGTGAATTTAGAGGCGGATATAATAGGCAAGTATGTTGTTAAGACTGTGGAAAATTATCTTCATTCAGACGAAAAAAATGGGACAGAATATTCTGGCGATAAAAATGGATTAACCCGGGATATTCTTCGCGAAAATAACTTTCTCTAGTTTTAATCAGCATTAAAGGAGGAGAAGAATGGATTCCATTGAAAAAGCTATAGAAGACATAAGACGGGGAGAAATGGTAATAGTTGTAGATGATGAAGACAGGGAAAATGAGGGTGACCTTGTTATGGCGGCAGAAAAGGCCGACACCGAAAAGGTAAATTTTATGATAAAAAAAGCTCGCGGTCTGGTCTGTGTGCCCATGGAGGAGGAACGCCTGGACGAACTTGAAATACCTCTCATGACAAGTGAAAATACTGATCCTCATGAAACCGGATTTACCGTTTCAGTTGATCATGTTTCCACCACAACAGGTATTTCGGCTTCTGAAAGAGCCCGAACAATCAGGGAACTGGTAAATCCTGAAAGCGAACCGGGAGATTTTAACAAGCCCGGACATATTTTCCCTTTAAGGGCAAGAAAAGGGGGAGTATTGAGGAGGGCCGGCCACACGGAAGCGGCAGTTGATCTGGCCAGGCTGGCGGATCTAAAATCTGCTGGAGTTATATGTGAAATTATTAAAGATGACGGCACAATGGCCAGACTTCCCGACTTAAAAAAATTTGCAGATGAACATGAATTGACATTAATTAGCATTGCTGACCTGATTAAATACAGGAAGAAAAGAGAAAAGCTTATTGAATTGGAGGCCGAAGCAGAACTTCCCACAGATTTTGGTGACTTTGTTATCCGGGTATATTCGACGATGGTTGATAACCTTGAACATGTAGCTTTGATTAAAGGGGATATTAAAGGCGAGGAAAATGTTTTGGCCCGGGTTCATTCTGAATGCCTGACGGGAGATGTTTTTGGATCTCACAGATGCGACTGCGGTGAACAACTTGGTCAATCTCTAAAAATGATCTCTGAGGAGGGAGAGGGAGTACTCCTCTATATGAGACAGGAAGGAAGAGGTATAGGGTTGGGCAATAAGATAAAAGCTTATGGCCTTCAGGATGAGGGGCTTGACACAGTTGAGGCAAATCACGCCCTGGGTTTTCCCGCAGACCTCAGAGATTATGGTATTGGAGCTCAAATTTTGCTGGATTTGGGTTTGAGCTCTATACGACTCATTACCAACAACCCGAAAAAGCTGGTTGGTCTCGAGGGCTATGGTCTGGAGGTAAAGGAACGAATTCCCATTGAAATTGATCCCAGGCGAGAAAATGCCTGTTATCTTCAGGTTAAGAAAGAAAAACTGGGACATTATATTTCCAGGGTGGATGAAAAAGAACAGGCTGAAAATTGTTAAATTAAGCACGGTTCTTCCTATTATTTCCTATTATTAAAGGCAAATTGATGCTCAATATTTTTCTAAGCACGGTCAGGCTTCCCGCTAAATAATATGTTTTAACCCGGGATGTGCCGGACTGTAAAAATATATTACACTATAATAAGGGAGGAAAACCAGTGGTAAAAAATATTGAAGGTGAATTGAGAGGAGAAGGTCTGAAAGCAGGTATAGTGATTTCCAGATTTAATGATTTTATTACAACTCGCCTTCTGGAGGGGGCAAAAGATGCATTGCTCCGGCATGGAGTTGACGGTGAGGATATTGAAGTTGCCTGGGTGCCTGGATCTTTTGAGATACCGATGATTACCAAAAAAATGGCTAATTCAGATAAGTATGATGGTGTGATCTGCCTGGGCGCAGTTATTCGAGGAGAAACACCGCATTTTGAATACGTTTCCAATGAAGTTTCCAAAGGAATAGCACGCGTGGGATTAAATACTGACATACCGGTGAGTTTTGGCATTCTTACCACCGATACAATAGAACAGGCGGTAGAAAGAGCCGGCACAAAGGCCGGCAACAAAGGGTTTGAGGCTGCAGTCAGTATGCTGGAGATGGCCAATTTACTGAATAAATTTGAATAAAATCGGGAATGATTAATATTGAAGAATATTGATGAAAAGAAGACTGCGGCTGTGGTTCTCAACGGAGAGATGGGAAATAAAGAATATTATCTCAAATTATTTGATAGCCCGGAAGTGGACTTAATTATTGCTGCCGATGGAGGTGCGGATCTTTTCTTTGATCTGAAATTAAATCCTGACTGGGTTATAGGTGATCTTGATTCTCTTTCCCGAAAGAAAATTGATAAGCTGAAATCGCGGGGCACTAAGGTAAAATCATTTCCATCAGAAAAGGATGAAACGGATTCGGAGCTATGTCTGCATTTCTGTCATAAAAGAGCAATAAATAGAGTAATAATGCTTTCCGCTCTGGGGGGAAGAGTGGATCAGTTTCTGGCAAATATTTTTTTGCTGGAATATGCCGAATCTTTGGGCATAGAAGCCAAAATCAGGGAAAAAAAAATGGAGATAGGCCTTATAAAAAATAATATAAATATCACCAATAAAAATGGCTGGCGCCTTTCACTACTTCCCCTGGATAACCGGGTAAAAGGGGTAACCATTAAAGGATGTAAATATGAAGTTTCAAACCTGGAGATGGAGAGGCATCGCACGCGAGGTGTAAGCAATAAAATCGTTTCCAGCTGCGCAGAAATAAGCAAAAAAGAAGGAACGTTACTTTATATTATTTCAGAAAAAAAACAAAAAACTAAAGGCTCTTTTATTGTTGGCGGTTGATAGATATCGAATAAGACAGCTATCATGATACTAATAACTGGAAGATATATAGCGAAGTGATACTCGAAATTTTTCGAAACTCAGATTAAGTCCATGGCCGAAAACTAAATTTATGCAGAGGAAAAATTTCATTGTGAAAAAAGCTTTATATCTTCCAGTATAACTAAATAAGCTTTTTTGACACTCCTATTTTTCAACTGAATTTAAGAGGAATCAAACTAAAAGGGGATTATGTGCTGGTAAAAGCACATCATCCCCGGTAAAATTAAAATTATGGAAGAATTTCTTTTAGTGAGCTTTGATTACCCTGTTTGATTTTATGCACTGTGTGCAAACTTTTATCCTTTTTTTCTCGCCATCGATAAGGGCCTTAACTTTTTTTAAATTGGGACGCTGGGTGCGTTTGGAACTGCCTGTCACGTTTTTTCCCACTCCCCCTTTTTTCTTGGCCTTGCCCCGCCGGGTAATCGAGTTGGCAGTATTGCCTCCTTTACCACAAATTTCACAGACTCGAGCCATGTAAAACACCTCCTGCGGTTTTCCTTTAATGTTTAGAAAATCATCATCCCTTACATATTATCATATAACCTGTTCGGATGACAAGCCCGGGACATCAGGTTTGCATGTTTTTGATAAGTATTATAGAATTGTTAGTGAATAATTAGTGTTTTTTGCAATGTGAGGTGAAAAAATGAGTAAGAAGTGGGAAAACGATTATGGCGAAATAGTAATAGAAAGAGAAGTAATTGCAAAGGTAGCGGGGCTGGCTGCTATGGAATGCTATGGTCTTGTGGGAATGGCATCAAAAAACATGCAGGATGGACTTGCTGATATTTTGGGCTGGGAAAATATGACTAAAGGAGTTAAAGTTGATATTGATGGGGATGCGGTTAGCCTGCAGTTAGATATTATTGTCGAATTTGGCACAAATATAGCTCAGGTTGCAAACAATGCCATGCAGAGAGTAAGTTATATTATTCAGGACAAACTGGGAATTGAAGTGGAAAAAGTAGATATAAATGTTCAGGGAGTGAGGGTGGAAGATGACGAGTGGAAATGAAGGCAGAAAAACAGCTGATATGATTGATGGGCGGAAATTAAAGGAAATGATTAAATTTGCCGCAAGCATGCTTGAGAAAAAGAAATCTCTTATAGATTCTCTTAATGTTTTTCCCGTTCCTGATGGAGACACAGGTACCAATATGAGTTTAACTATGAAGGAAGCTCTTGAAGAAATAAAAGGGGAGGATTGCAATCACGCAGGTGAAATCTGTCAATCTCTTTCTCGGGGAGCACTTATGGGAGCCCGGGGCAACTCAGGGGTTATTTTATCTCAGCTGCTGAGAGGTTTTGCTCAGGTTAATGAAGAAAATCAGGTTATAGAGTCTGAGGATTTTGTAAATGGTCTGGAAGAGGCCTCCCGTGTGGCTTATAAGGGTGTATTGAAACCTGTTGAAGGCACGATACTGACTGTTTCGCGACGTGCGGCTGAAGGAGCTCGAGATGCACTGGAAGAGACAGATGACCTTGTGAAAATTATGCGACAAACTCACAAAATTGCAGATAAAGCTTTAAACAAAACGCCCGAACAGCTCCCAGTTTTAAAGGAGGCTGATGTGGTTGATGCAGGAGGTCAGGGTCTGGTTTTTATTTTTGAAGGAATGCTGAGATCGCTCGAAGGAGAGAAGGTGGAAACTGCAGATGCAGTAGAAGAGGCAGCTGAAGAGAGTGTTGAAATTTCAGCGGATGAAATAATTTATACCTACTGCACTCAGATGTTAATAAAACTGGAAGATGATAATGGACAGCATGAGGTGGAAAAAATTCGCTCTGAACTAAATAATTACGGAGATTCTCTTATGGTAGTGGGAGCGGATAACATTGTTAAAGTGCACATTCACACCGATCATCCCGGTGTAGTGCTCGAATACGGACTTAAACTGGGAATGCTGGAAGAGGTCAATATAGATAATATGGAGCTTCAGCAGGAGCAATCTCATGAAGATTTTGTGGAGATACAAAAGGAAAGACAGGCTACTGCCTCTGGAATGGAGCTTAACAGTGGGACAGGGATCAAAGAAGTAAATGACTCAACCGGACAGGAGGAGAAAAAACGAGGCGTAATAGCTGTAGTTTCTGGAGAGGGCATCAGGGAAATCCTGAAGCAGCTTGGTGTGGACAGAATTATTCACGGTGGACAGTCGATGAATCCCAGCACCAATGAGCTGCTTTCAGCTCTGGAAGAAATACCTGCCGGTGAATTGATTGTATTTCCCAACAATAAAAACATCATATCAGCAGCCCGACAGGCAGCTGAGCTTTGTTCGGAAAAAGATGTAAAGGTTATCCCCACTGAAAATTTTACCGAAGCTGTGGCTTCGATGATGCTTTATGGGCGGGATCAGGAGCTGGCCGATCTGGCTTCGGCCATGAAAAAGGAGCTCAAGAAAATTAAAACTCTGGAAGTCACTGAGGCGGTAAAGGATTCTAATGTCAGGGATTTATCTATAGAAGAGGGAGAAGTTATAGGACTTATCGATGGCGATATTAAAACTAAAGGGAGCAGCTATGAAAATGTTGTATTAGACCTTCTGGAAGATGCACTTGAAGATGAAGATCTAATTACAATATTTTACGGGGAAGAAATTGATGAAGAACAGGCACTTGATCTCAGAAAGAGAATTGAAGAACGGTTTTGTGAAGGTTTGGAAGTGGAAATTTATGAAGGGGGTCAGCCTCTTTATCCATATATAATTTCTCTGGAATAGCATTTTTACGAAAATGGAGTAAAAATATGTATTGTCGGGGGAATATAAAATGAAAAGGGCAGTTGTTACCGACAGCACCTGTGATATCCCTTTAGATATCAGAAATGAGATTGATATTTTGAGTGTGGTCCCGCTTAAAATAAATTTTGCTGAGGAATCTTTTGTAGATGGAGTCGACATAACTGCAGCCAACTTTTTCGATCGCCTTCAGGAAAAGGGAGAAATGCCCTCTACATCTCAGCCAGCGGTGGGGGAATTTGTCAGCGTTTATGAAAGTCTGACAGCAGAATACGATGAAATTTTTTCTATTCACCTCTCCGGAGAGCTAAGTGGCACCCTTCGTGCCGCTCATACTGCATCTCAGCAGATAGAGGGAGCCAGCATTAAAATATTTGATTCTCAATCTGCCTCTCTGGGGCTCGGTTTTATGGTATTACTTGTTGTAAAACTGCTTGAGCAGGATAGGGACTGGAATGAAATAATGAAAGTCTTAGAGGATGCAAGGGATAGTAGTATTTTATATTTTACGGTTGATGATCTCACCTATCTGGAAAAAGGGGGGAGAATAGGAAAAGCAAGTGCTTTGCTGGGCTCTATCCTGAATTTTCAACCCATACTAACTGTTCCCGGTGATGAAGGAGAAGTAATTCCGGCAGGAAAAGTTAGAGGTAAAAAAAGATTGCAGGATGAGATTGTTGAGAGAGTGAAAGACAGGACAGCGAAGAGCAAAAAGGTCTGGCTGGGAATTGTCTATGGGGCTGCTCGTGAAAATGCTGAAGATCTAAAAAGTGCACTCGAGGCTGAACTAAGTAAACAGCAATTAGAATTTATAACTATTAGAAGCATTATAAGCCCTGTGCTGGGGTGTCATACTGGTCCTTCAGTTTATGGGGCCGTTCTTCTTCAGGGGGAATTTTTGCCTGATGATATATATTTATAAAATATTTGCCGTTCAAAAACCGGATGGGTCTTTATCTTGAATTTAAGGGAAAGGTTGTGATGCGGTTTTGAGAATTATTTCGGGCAGTTATAAAGGAACTCGCCTGAAAACAGGGGATCCGGATAAAATGCGCCCTACAAAAGATGTAGTAAAGGAAGCGGTTTTTAATATGATCCAGGATTTCCCGCGGGAATCCTGTTGTCTGGATCTCTATGCTGGATCTGGAAATCTGGGCCTTGAAGCTATCAGCAGAGGAGCGGAATGGACCACTTTTGTGGAGATGAGCAGCAAAAATTGTGGTATTATAGAGGATAATATTAATAAAATTGGCAGTGAGGATAGATGTGAAGTTTTATGTTTGAAGGCCAGTAGTTTTCTTTCCACTACGACAAAAAAGTATGATCTGGTTTTTATTGATCCACCATATGATTCAGAAGAATATGATTATGTGCTGGAAGATTTAATCCACAAAAACTGCTTAATAAACCCAGCAATTGTGGTGGTGGAATTTTATGTGAGAGAAAAACCGGAATTAAATCTGGAGGAATATCTCATTTTGCGGGAAAAGCAGTACGGGAAAACAGGTATATATCTGCTGGAGTACCAGGGAGCAGGTGATGATAATGGGTAAAAAAGCTTTATACCCCGGTAGTTTTGATCCTGTAACTTATGGTCATATAAACATAATAAAAAGAGCGAGTAAAATTTTTTCTGAGGTAACCATAGCTGTTATTGAAAATCCGGAAAAAAAGCCGGTTTTTTCCCGGGAGAAGAGGTCGAAAATTTTAAAAGAGTCCTGCAGGAATTTCTCCGGGATTAAAGTGGATACATATGATGGATTGACCGTTGAATATGCAAAAAGCATTTCTGCTTCTGTAATTATACGCGGTCTGAGATCGGTCTCTGATTTTGAAGGTGAAATGCAGATGGCTGTTATGAACAAAAAAATGAGGAAAAATTTGGACACAATTTTTCTGATGACAGACCCTGAATATGCCCATATAAGTTCCAGCCTTGTCAAAGAGGTGGCAAAATATGGAGGGGAGCTGTCTCATTTTGTACCTGATGCTTCTGAGGCAGCCCTGCAAAGTAAATTTCATGATGAAAATTTCGACTGTTAGGTAAAATAGGACTTTCCGGGGAGGGGGCAAATCTGTGAGTAAATATGCATTTCGAGATGAGGTGGACCTTAAAAATATAGACAAAAATGATCTGGCAGAAATAAGAGAAGAGATAGATGATTATATAAACTGGACTCCCTGCAGTTATTGCGAGGAGCTCAGCGAGGAGTTTGGTAAAAAGATCTACCTGAAGCTTGAAAATCTTCAGAGGACAGGTGCTTTTAAAATCAGGGGTAATGCCAGAAAACTGTCGACTCTGGATGAGGATAAACTAAATAAAGGGGTAATTACAGCTTCATCCGGAAACCACGGCCTGGGACTATCTCTTTCTGCCTGTTTAAAATCCATCCCTTCCCTGGTGCTGGTTCCCAGAAAAACCCCCCGAATAAAAGTAAAAAAATTAAAGAGCTACGGCGCTGAAGTTATAACCAGTGGTAATAGTTATGATGAAGCAGCCAAAAAAGCTAAAGAGATCGCAAAAGAACGTGACATGATTTATATTTCAAGTTTTGATGATCTGGAAATCATTCTCGGTAATGCAACCCTTGGCTGGGAAATATTCACTACCATTTGTGATCCAGGTACAGTTATATGTCCTATAGGTGGGGGAGGAGGGGCTGCCGGCATAAGTCTGGCACGCAATATTTTATCCCCCGGCACTGACATTCTTGGAGTGGAAGCTGAAGGGGCTGCTTCTATGGCCGAATCTCTTTCCAGAGGAAAAAGAGTGGAGTTAGATGAGATTTCCACCCTGGCTGATGGAATCAAGGTAGCTCAACCGGGCATGTTGACATTTCCTCTTGTCCGCGATAATCTGGAAGGTGTCATAAAAGTGACAGAGCAGGCAATGCAGGATTCTTTTATTAAGCTAATGAATAAGGCCAGGGTAGTGGCAGAACTTGCAGGATGTGCTTCTGTAGCTGCTCTTTCCAGTATATCGATAAAAGAAAAAAAAGAGCCAATAGTTTGCGTTATTACAGGAGGTAATATAGACCATCAGCTTATCGGCAAAATCTTAAAAAACAACCTGCAGTAGTTTTTATGTTTTCTGCGGGACATTTAAAGTTCTACAGCGATGTGAAGTTTTCTTGAGCTCTCCTTCTCAATAATTATACTGGAAGATATAATTAGATAAGCTAATTTTGATCCACCTGTTACAAACTAATTGTAGGAAAAATTTTATTGTGAGCGGAGCCTCATAGCTTCCTGCAACAACTGATATGGGGAAGAACCAATTTTTTATAACGAGATGCTGAAATATAAAATCTTCACAGGAGATGTAAAGCAATGAATATAACAGAAATAAATCATCAAATTGAATGCAATCGCCAGCCAATTATGTCCAGACGGGGAGCTGTGGCAACTTCACAGCCCCTGGCTGCCAGGGCTGGAGTCAGTATGCTGGAAAGAGGAGGCAATGCTTTTGACGCTGCTCTGGCAGCAGCAGCTGCCCTAACTGTGGTGGAGCCTACTTCCAATGGACTGGGAGGAGATTGTTTTGTTCTCTATTCTCGGAGGGGCAATATTGGTGGACTTAATTCATCTGGCTGGCTACCATACGATTATCCCGAGGACAAAATTGAAAATCACCTGATCCGAAATAAAAAACTTGACAGGTTTGGCTGGGGAGGAGTGACAGTACCGGGCCAGATAGCCGGCTGGAACTATCTGGGAGAAAACTTTGCCAGACTTGACTGGGAGGATATCTTTAGACCGGCCTGTATTTATGCGCGGGAGGGGTTTCCCGTATCACCTGTAGTGGCTTATAACTGGGATAAAGCTCTGAAAAAGTATCGAGAAAATTTATCAGAGGATCACAAAAAAAGTTTTTTTAATAGTTTTTCCCTGCAAAAAATGGCCCCTGAGTCGGGTGAAATCTGGAAAAATATATCACAGGCTGAAACCCTCGAAAGGCTGGCTGCAGAGGGTCTTATGGATTTTTATCAAGGAGAAATTGCAGAGAAAATTGTTGAATATGCTGACAGAACAGGAGGCTATATTAGCAGAGAAGACCTGGAAGATTTCTCCCCTCTGGAAGTGGAGCCTTTAAAGATAAATTATAATGGCCATCAAATCTATGAACTTCCCCCCAACGGGCAGGGGCTTATTGCTCTGCAGGCTCTTAAAATAATGAATGATATAAATCTGCATAACTTTAAAAATTGTTCCGAAATGCACCTGCGAATAGAAGCCCTCAAACAGGCTTTCGCTGACGGTAAAGAATTTATTGGAGATCCTAAAAAAATGGAAATATCTCCAGAAAAACTTCTTTCTAACAATTATTTGAACCAGAAAAGAGATAAAATTACTTCCAGAGCCAGCAAACCGGAACCCGGGCCTGTGGATAGAGGAGGAACTGTCTATCTGGCTGCAGGTGATAACCAGGGAAATCTTGTATCTCTAATACAGAGCAATTATACTGGATTTGGATCGGGAGTTGTTATACCTGGTACGGGTATCTCATTGCACAATAGAGGTCATAACTTTTCTGTCGATGAGGAGAAAGCCAATGTGCCTGCTCCCGGCAGAAGGCCTTATCATACAATTATCCCTGGTTTTATTCGATCCAATAGAAAAAATGTTGCTGGTCCATTTGGAGTTATGGGAGGATTCATGCAACCTCAGGGGCATGTCCAGGTTTTACAAAATATGATCGATTACGGCATGAATCCTCAGGAAGCTCTGACTGCTCCTCGCTGGAGATGGCAGGAAGAAAAGAAACTGCTGCTTGAACCCGGTTTTAATAGAGAAACAGCCAGGGAGCTCTCACGCAGAGGACACGAGGTGAAAATTGAGTGGAAAATGTCAGGGTATGGAAGAGGACAAATAATTTTTATGGATAGGGATAGAGGATGTTTGATTGGGGCCAGTGAACCCCGTGCAGATGGACAGGTCGCAGTTTACTGAGATGGAAGAGTAAAAGAAGGAGGCGTATTGGTGAATGGCAATAGAGAACTGGATAATAATAATATATCGAAAGATGAAGAGTTAGATATTAAAAAATCTGAACGAAGGCTGCCTTTATACCGTATTTTTGCAGCTGCTTTTTTAGTATTATTTGTAGTGGCCAGCTTTTTGCCTTCCGGTTACTATATTGTAGAACCCGGTCCTCCCCTATCGCTGGAGGAGATAATTGATGTAGAGGACAGCTATCGCTCTGACAAATGGGGAAGTTTTTATCTTACCGCTGTGGGACAGAGGCGCGCTACTTTCATGGATGTATTTCGTTTTGTCCTTTTGCCAACTGATGAAAATAAGGAGCTAAGTCCTGTGGCTGCTGCAATACCTCCAGGAATGGATGAGGAAGAATACATTGAGCTCATGGCACAGCTCATGGAAGAAAGCCAGCTTGAAGCTCAGGCTGCAGCTTTTAACGAAGCGGGAATAGAGGTTGAAATAGCCGGATTGGGAGTAGAAATTATTGAAGTAATGGAGGGAAGTCCCGCCCGGGATAACTTAGAAAAAGGAGATATAATTAGAGCTGTGGATGGAGATAAAATAGAAATGGCGACAGAAGCAGTTGATAAAATTTCTGAAAAGGAAATAGGGCGTCCGGTAAAACTTGAAATTTTGCGCAATGATGAGGAAATTGAGCTTGAGGTGCCAACTCAGGAACACCATGAACGCGACGGAGATGCATCGCTTGGAATTTTAATCACTTCCGCCGGGCTGGAATATGATATGCCAGAAAAGGTCAACTTTAAAGATAGTGATCTTGTTGGACCATCCGCAGGGGTTATGTTTGCTCTTGAAATTTACAATCAGCTGACAGAGGATGACCTAACAAGGGGGAGAAAGATTGCCGGTTCGGGTGAAATAGACCACAATGGCAACATATCACGGGTATCTGGTGTAGAGTTAAAGGTTGTAGCCGCAGCAGAAGAAAATGCCGATCTTTTTATAACTTCAAGGGCAAATGAAAAGGAGGCCGTAAACAGAGCAAAAAATTATAAGCTGGAAGTGATTGTCGGTGATACTCTCTCTGATATACTCAAAAAACTGGAATTATTCTTTGATGAGAGGGGTGCGGAAATCCAGTCCCTTTTTTCGCATGGAGGCCTCCGGATATAATAAAGAATAGATGTCTGTGGCCATTATTTCCAGACTTATCTGGGCTTCAGCTTTGCTGGCACCGGAAATTTTAATGTTAGAAAGTATACTGGAAGGATTTACACAGACCGGGACCCGGGCATTTTTACTGAGTTTTCCAAGGATTTTCTCCCCTCGATTTTCTTTTACTGCAAGCACTCTGATGTAATTTGGTAGAGCATTATTGAGTTCTCCGCAGTTAAAATCATTCAATCTCAGCAGGGTATGCAGCAATCCCCGTTTTATCCGGGCGGTGGTGTGAGTTTTTGAAGTGATTTCCGCTATTAAATCATCATAGCTTAAACCCTGCTGCAATTTTCTGGTGAGAGTTTTAACAATCTCCCTGGATAAAGCCGGGCATTCTTCCAATTCTGCTTCGGTTTTAGTGCGTAAATCAGCATCTATAATTTTTTTGAAACCCTCAATATCGGGAGGGAATTTTCCTTTTTTAAAATTTTCCCGGAGTATTTTCATGCTCGATGAAGGCATGTATTTTGCTGCGTTTTCCAGGTTGTCTTTATATATTATTTTGCGTATGGAGGTAGCACTTGCAATATTTGTTTCCCCTGCATGTCCGGCATGATAATCTGCTTCTTTGCGTTTGATAGTATGGGGGGTTAAATTTAAATCCTCTCTGTAAATGTTTTTTATGTACTCTATTCCCAGTATATTGTTTGGTGAAGAGAGGATATCTGCCGGGGATTTGAGAGTCTCTGTTTTTGATTTAAAGGGGTGTTTTTTTGAATTATTTTGCAGGTATCTGTCAACTGCTCTTGCCCTCGCCCGGGGATAGGATATCCCTTTTTTTATCTCTTCCTGTAATATGTTTTGCAGTTCGGCGGGCTCCTCTGCCAGTATCTTTGCGATATTTTTTAAAGGTCTTATCCTGCCGCTTTCACTGCCAAAAACAATTGTATCGACCATGCCGGTAGCTTCCAGAGTTTTTACAGAGCTTTGGGCAAAAAAGTGAGCGCTTCTTACTCCCGCCGGAAGAGGAAGTTCCAAAACCAGATCCACTCCCGATCTGATGGCCATTCTGGCTCTCTGCCATTTATCCAGGCATGCTGGACTTCCCCGCTGGGTAAAGTTTCCATTCATTAATGCTACCACTCCCTCTCCGGAAGCAAACTCACGACTTCTTTTGAGGTGATAGAGGTGACCATTGTGAAAAGGGTTATATTCCGTTATGATCCCTGCAAATGCCATAGCAGTTGATACCTCCGATATAAAATACCATGTATGCGGGTCATTTTTTTATCACTTCTGGTGTTTTCTTTGAATTCTTTTGCAATCCCATTCTGAAGTATATGAAACTTTGTTGAGAGGAAATTTTCCTCTGTTTTCAAGCTAATTTAACGCTTTTTCAAACAGACCTGCAGAAGAAGCACATTTTTTTCTGGCTATAATATAATTCTAACCTATCAGTTAAAGCAAAAAGCAGGGAGGTATTAGTGGGGTGTTTCCAGTATTTTTATTGTGGTGGACCTGCGCCACAATTTAGATGTGTTATATAAGATATTATCAAATTACCCTGTCTGGCACAAATCACATATTTGATTGCACTGAATAAAGTCGGCATCGTCAAATTTTTGATATTATATTTGGCATATGTCGTAAATTTCACCAGCGGTTATGGAGAAGAACCATTTCTTTTTAACAGGTACAGGAAGGAGGAAGATAAATGGAACTTGTTGAACGATTTCGTGAAAAAGCTCGCAAAACTGAAGGAAAAATTGTTCTGCCGGAGTCTCAAGATGAACGAATCCTCAGGGCCGCTGAAAAAATTTTGGTTGAAGATATCGCTCAGGTTATTTTGCTGGGGGAGAAAAATAAAATAAATAAACAGGCGGAAGAGCTGAACCTTCAGCTAAGCGGTATTGAAATGGATAATCCCGTAAAATCTCAAAGGCGGGTTGAGCTGGGTGAACTTCTTTATAAAAAGAGAAGACACAAAGGACTGAGCAGAGGAGACGCTTATGATAAAGCGGGAGATAGTTTATACTTTGCCACCCTTCTGGTTGAAGCCGGGTATGCAGATGGACTTGTTGCCGGGGCAGCTCACCCAACGGGGGATGTGCTTAAACCTGCCCTGCAAATTGTAAAAACTGAACCGGGAATACAGGCAGTCTCTGGAGCCTTTATAATGGTAATGGATGATAAAAAATTTGGAAATGATGGTGTGCTGGTCATGGCCGATTGTGCGGTTAATCCTGATGTTGATTCTGAAATTCTGGGAGAAATTGCAGTAAGCACAGCTCAAACAGTTAAAACCCTTCTGGAGTTTGAACCGCTAGTTGCAATGCTCTCTTTCTCCACTGCTGGAAGCGCCCGACATAAGCTGGTGGATAAAGTTCAGAAGGCTACAGAAAGAGCAAAAGTTTTATCTCCCAATCTTAAGGTCGATGGGGAGATGCAGGCCGATGCAGCTCTGGTCCCGGAGGTTGCAAAACAGAAGGCACCTGACAGTGAGGTGGCGGGCTGCGCCAATGTTTTGATATATCCGGATTTGCAGTCAGGAAATATTGGTTATAAACTGGTACAGAGGCTTGCAGGAGCGGAAGCTATTGGTCCTGTACTTCAGGGAATGGCCAAACCCGTCAATGATCTCTCCAGAGGTTGTTCGGTGGAGGAAATAGTTAATCTGACAGCTATAACTGTCCTTCAGTCAAAATAAATATTAAAATAATATAGTAAATTTATCAGGGAGGTTAAAATAAATGAAAGTGCTGGTAATTAACAGCGGATCTTCATCAGTGAAATATCAGCTTTTTAACATGAAAAATGAAGAGGTAATGGTAAAGGGAGTGGTAGAAAGAATAGGTATAGAAAATTCTTTCCTTAAACAGGAAGAACAAAATGGTGAGGAAATTAAAATCCAGGAAGAAGTGGAAGATCACTCCAGCGCTATTAATTTAATAGTTGATACTATGCTGGATAACAGTGCAGGGATCCTGGAAAGCATGGAAGAAATTGAAGCCGTTGGACACAGAGTGGTTCACGGGGGGGAGGAGTTTGCTGGTTCGGTAAAAATTTCCGACGATGTCATTGCAAAAATGGAGGAAGTGTCAGATCTGGCTCCTCTTCATAATCCTCCCAATCTGGCCGGCATCAAAGTATGCCAGAATCTCATGCCTGACACCCCACAAATAGGTGTATTTGATACATCTTTTCATCAAACTATGCCCGAATATGCCTATATTTATGCCCTGCCTTACGAATATTATGAAAAATATGGTATAAGAAGATATGGTTTTCATGGCACTTCTCATAGATATGTCTCTGACAGAGCGGCTGAATTTTTCGACAGGAGTAAAAAGGATTTAAAAATAATAACCTGCCATCTCGGAAATGGCGCCAGTATTGCGGCTGTCGATGGAGGAGTATCAGTTGATACAAGCATGGGTTTAACTCCGCTGGAAGGACTGGTTATGGGAACCAGATGCGGCGATATTGATCCGGCTATTGTTCCTTTACTGCAGAAAAAAGAAGGGTTATCTCCCGATGAGATTGATGATGTTATGAATAAAAAAAGTGGTTTGCTCGGAATTTCCGGGGTGAGCAATGATTCTCGCGATATCGAACAGGCTGCGGACAAAGGCGATGAAAGAGCTCAACTGGCAAAAGAAATATTCGCTTATAGAGTTAAAAAATATATTGGAGCTTATGCTGCTGCAATGGGAGGGGTGGATGCAATAGTATTCACCGCCGGTATAGGAGAAAACGCATATAATCTTAGAAAGATGATCGTTAAGGACCTGGAGTTTTTGGGATGTAATCTTGATGAAAATGCAAATGAAGTGCGGGGAGAAACGAAAAAGATTTCCCAAACCGCTTCTCAGGTAAAATTGCTTGTTATTCCCACCAATGAAGAGCTGGTTATAGCCAGGGATACGGCCGAAATTGCAGGCCTTAAATGATATACCCTGCAATCTTGACAGAGGATGTCATTTTGAGATATAATAAATCTTGATTGACGTTATTTGATTTTTTGTGCGATAATAAGATGTTTGCACAGTGGAGGGAAGCAAAGTGCTTCTTAATTTAAGCCAGCTGCAGGAGAAAAATTCTTATTTAAGTATGGAAACGTCGGTATGTCCGGATGATATAGACTTTTTAGGCAGACAGGTAAAAATGCCAGATGATTTTAATCTTGATCTTGACATTATCGGAGAAGAAAAAGAAATCGTATTCACAGGAAATATAAGTGGGAAGTTTGTCCTGGCATGCAGCAGATGTTTAAAAGAATTCGCCAGGAAGGTGCAGGCCTCGCTGGAGTTTACTATTTCCCGTGACAATATAGACGACTATAGCAACGTCGATATAAGCGAGCATGTTCAGGAAAACCTTATACTTGCAATCCCCATAAAAGCTCTCTGTCGCAAGGATTGCAGTGGGATTTGTCCTGAGTGTGGCCAGGATTTAAATAAAGGTGAATGCGATTGTGAAACAGTTGATACTGATCCCCGCCTGGAAAAATTACAGCAATATTTTGAATCCAGTGAATAAATCAGTCTTGAGCAGGGAGGTGTAATGTACTATGGCTGTACCAAAAAGACGCACTTCAAAAACCCGCAAGAGGAAGAGAAGAACTCATAAAAAAATTACTCCTTCAAATTTAATTGATTGTTCTAATTGCGGAGAGCTGGTCATACCTCATAGAGTTTGTCCTCAATGCGGTCATTATGGCAACAGACAGATAATTTCCGTATCTGAAGAAGAATAAATATAAATATTTTAAACCTGCAGTTATTGTTTTGCTGCAGGTTTTATTATTAATTTCACAGATCTTTATCAGAACCTATTTTGTTGAAGATGAAACCCAGGCAGGAGGCAGAATTCATGAAAATTGCTGTTGACGCAATGGGTGGAGATGATGCTCCTGAGGCAATTATCCAGGGATGCAGGGAAGCTGTCAGAACATATGAAGACATTGAAATATTTTTGACCGGGAAAAAAGAATTGATTTCTCCTATGATGGATGAAAATAAGAAGAAAGTTTCCGAAAAAATTAATATCGTCGATTGCAGGCAAAAAATTACCATGGAAGAAAAACCCGCTCAAGCTCTTAGAAAAAAGAAAGATACTTCAATAGGAAGAGCTGCGGAACTCGTCAAAGAGGGTAAGGCTGGATCACTTTTTTCCGCAGGAAGTACCGGTGCTTCTCTTTCTGCGGGAATACTTATTATAGGAAGAATTTCCGGCATTATAAGACCTGCAATTGCTACTCTTTTCCCTTCGCGGGGAAAACCCACTTTGATTTTGGATATTGGGGCAAACGCCAATTGCGAGCCCGAGTATTTGCTGCAATTTGCTGTAATGGGACAGATTTATGCTGACTCTCTGCTGGAGAGAAATAATCCATCAGTAGGGTTGATGAATGTTGGTGAGGAAAGAGGGAAAGGCAATAAGATGATAGAGAAAGCATTTGATCTTTTAAACAGCGATACCAGATTAAATAACTTTGCCGGTAATGTAGAGGGCAGGGATTTATTCACTGGAAAATACGATGTTGTAGTGTGTGATGGATTTGTGGGTAACGTGGTGTTAAAGACCGTCGAAGGTATGGGCAATTTTATGATGGATCTTCTTAAAGTTGCCTTCAAAAGGAGTGCAAGAGCAAAACTGGGCGGGCTTCTGGCCAAAAATTCTCTCAAAAAAATGAAGTCCAGCGTAGATTATCGTGAGTACGGAGGAGCTCCCATGCTTGGGCTTAAGGGTAATGTGATAATTGGTCATGGAAGTTCCGACGCTACAGCTGTTAAAAATGGAATTGGGGTTGCCAGAGAAGCTATCAGGCAGGATATAGTAAATATAATTGCAGAGGAGATAAACGAGGATGGTGAAGATTAGATGGAGCGAAGATCGGTTATTACCGGTGTGGGAAAATATCTTCCAGAGAATGTTTTAACCAACTATGACCTTGAAGAACTGGTTGATACCAGTGATGAATGGATCAGGCAGAGGACAGGCATCCGGGAAAGACGCATAGCATCAGAAGATACTCCCTGTTCTTATCTTGCGGAGAAGTCTGCCAGAAAAGCCCTTCAAGATGCAGGCCTTTCTCCCGAGGAGCTTGATTTAATACTGGTTGCTACCGTAACTCCCGACATGATGTTTCCAGCGACAGCCTGTCTTCTACAGGAAAGACTGGGGGCAGAAGCTGCAGGAGCTTTTGACCTTGAAGCTGGATGTTCCGGGTTTGTTTATGGTCTAAGTGTAGCTGATAAATACATAAGATCCGGCGGCTGCGATAATATTCTTGTGGTGGGGGCGGAAACCCTTTCAAAGATAGTGGACTGGGAAGACCGTTCAACCTGTGTGTTGTTCGGTGATGGTGCGGGAGCTGCAGTCCTTCAACCCGGCAATGATGGAGGAATTTTAAGCACCACTCTGGGATCGGATGGAAGCGGCGGAGAAAGTCTTTTTATGCCTGCAGGTGGTTCCCTCAACCCGGCTTCCGAAAGTACAGTCGCCAATCGTCTTCATTACATAAAAATGGAAGGAAATCAGGTGTTTAAATTTGCAGTTCGCAAAATGGGGTCGGCTTCATTGGAGGTTCTGGAACAAGCGGGTCTGAGTTCAGATGCTGTTGACTTTTTTGTACCTCACCAGGCAAATACCAGAATTATTGAAGCTGCTGCCAGCAGGCTCGATCTTTCCCTTGAAAATGTGATAATTAATCTTCCTTATTACGGAAATACTTCAAGCGCTTCTGTTCCAATAGCCCTTACTGAAGCGGTTGAAAAAAAACAAATAAATCCTGGGGATTTAATTGTTCTGGTAGCATTTGGAGCGGGACTCACCTGGGCTGCAGCAGCCCTGAGATGGATATAATAAAATATGCAAAGTTATGGCAGGATAAGGAGGAAAAATTCTGTGAACAACTATTTTCACACCTCGTTATGCAAAAAATTAGGTATAGATTATCCTATCTTTCAGGGGGGGATGGCCTGGGTTGCAACGGGAGAACTGGCAGGTGCAGTTTCTCAAGCAGGAGGTCTGGGTATTATTGGAGCTGGAAATGCCCCTCCGAAGATAGTGTCACGGGAAATTGAAAAAGTGAGGGAAATCACTGAAAAACCTTTTGGTATAAATATCATGCTTCTATCTCCCTGGGTTGAGGAAGTTGTAGATCTGGTTCTTCGCAAAGAAGTTCCGGTGGTAACCACAGGAGCAGGCAATCCGGGTAAATATATTGAAAAGCTTAGAGCTGCAGGCATTCATGTTATTCCTGTTGTTTCATCCTGCGCTCTTGCCAGGAGGCTTTCCAGATTGGATATTACTGCAGTTATAGCTGAGGGTAATGAAGCTGGAGGGCACGTAGGTAGACTGGGCAGTATGGCTTTGCTACCTCAGATCGCTGACAGCATAGATCTTCCTGTAATAGCGGCGGGAGGCATTGCAGACGCCCGGGGTTTCCTGGCGGCTTTTAATCTAGGAGCTGAAGCCGTTCAAATGGGAACAAGATTTGTGTGTTCTGAGGAATGCACAGCAGATGAAGCTTTTAAAGAGGCTATCATAGGTGCCCGGGACAGAGATGCAGTTGTTACCGGCCGCAGTACGGGGCATCCTGTGCGCACAATAAAGAATAAACTAACCAGAAAAATCCATACCCTGGAAGAAGAAGGGGCGGACTCTGAAGAAATTGAGAAACTGGCTGAGGGTAGCCTGCGAAGAGCGGCTCGCGAAGGAGATATTGAAAAGGGCAGTGTGATGGCAGGTCAAATTTCCGGTATGATCTCTAATATCAGGCCTGCCCGGGAAATTATAGAGGACATTTTGCAGCGGGCGGAGGCAATTATTGATCGGCAGTGCAATACATTTCAGGAGGGGAAGAGATGAGCAGCAAAAAGATCGCGTTTTTATTTCCCGGACAGGGTTCTCAGGAAATTGGAATGGGTAAAGAACTTGCCCGGGAGTACGAAGAAATTGAAAGGTATTTTGATAGTGCCAGAGAAATTCTTGATCTGGATCTTAAATCAATTTGTTTTCAGGGGCCGGAGTATGATCTAAATTTAACTGAAAATACTCAACCTGCCCTTTTTATCCTGAGCACAGCCATTGCTGAGATTTTAAATAATCGCAATGTAACTCCTGATATTATGGCAGGTCACAGCCTGGGAGAATACACTGCTCTCACCACAGGAGGAGCTGTAGATTTTGCCGATAATTTATGGCTTGTCAGAGAAAGAGGAAAAGCAATGGAAGAAGCCTTACCTGCTGGACTCGGAACAATGAGTGCTATAATTGGCTTAAAAAAGGGTGAGATAGAAGAAATTTGTTCGCATGTTAATGGGGTTTGTGAAATAGCAAATATCAATTCGCCTTCGCAATTTGTAATCTCAGGTGAGAAAGAGGCTGTGCTTGAAGCCGTTGATCGCTGCAGAAAATCCGGGGCAAAAAAAGTTATAGAGCTTCCTGTCAGCGGCCCCTTTCACTCGAGTCTGATGGAACCAGCTGTGGGTCGATTGGAGTCTGCTTTAAATGAAGTTGATATTGAAGATTTAGATGTGCCTCTTGTTGCCAATGTTAACGCTGAAAAAGTTATTGATTCCCGGGATATCAGGAAAAACTTGCTGGCTCAATTGACGAACTCTGTAAAGTGGCTTCAGACTATAGAAACAATGAAGCATGAAGGGGTTGATGTTTTTGTGGAGGTTGGCCCGGGAAGGACTTTGAAGGGTCTTCTTAGATTTACCGATCGATCTTTAAAATGTTACAGCACCCGCAATCCCCGGGAAGTTGAAAAAGTTGTGGAGGAATTATCATGATGGAATTTTCCGATAAAAGTGTAGTTATAACAGGCAGTTCCAGAGGAATAGGAGCAGCCTGTGCCAGAAGATTTGCTGCCTATGGAGCAGACATTATGATAAATCACAACAGCGATGACTCTCGAAAAAAAGCAGTTGCTCTGGCTGATGAAATTAATGATATGAATTCAGATTCTAATGCTGTGGTAAAACAGGCGGATGTAAGCGAGAGTGATGAAGCACATGATTTGATTGATAGCGCCTTGCATGAATTTGGCAGTGTTGATATACTTGTTAACAATGCCGGGATAAATCGGGATAATTTGATTGTGAGGATGAAAGATGAACAGTGGCAAAGAGTTATTGAGGTTAATTTAACAGGGGCTTACAATTGCACTCGCTCTGTCACAGGATCAATGATGAAATCCAGATGGGGAAGAATTATTAATATGACATCCGTAGTGGGAATGATTGGCAATCCCGGTCAGGCAAATTATGCAGCATCTAAAGCAGGGATTATTGGAATGACTAAATCCCTTGCGCGAGAGCTGGCTTCCCGTAACATAACGGTAAACGCAGTTGCACCTGGTTTTGTCGCCACGAAAATGACAGAGGAAATGCCTGAAAAGGCAAAAGAAGCTCTGCTTTCCCGTATACCTCTTGAAAGAAAGGGGAAACCGGAGGAAGTTGCCAGTGCTGTGGCCTTTCTGGCCTCAGATCAGGCTGAATATATTACCGGTGAAGTGATTAAAGTTTCTGGTGGCCTGGGAATTTGAAAGGAGGTGAGGTGGTTATGTCTGAGGCATTTGAAACCTTGAAAGATTTAATTGTTGAAGAGCTGGCTGTGGAGGAAGAAGAGGTAACTCTAGAAGCATCTTTCATCGAGGATTTAGGAGCGGATTCTCTGGATGTTGTTGAGCTGGTTATGGCTATCGAAGAGGAATTTGATCTTGAGATCCCCGATGAAGATGCCGAGCAGATTGAAAAGGTTCAGGATGCAGTCGATTATCTGGAAAATCTTTAAGAATCATAATTTGCTGTCCCCGCTTATTGCGGGGGCAGTTTTTCAATTATGTGTCCAATTTAAAATGCAGTTTAAAGGAGGTCCGTCCGTGGAAGATAAAAAGGTTGTTGTCACAGGGATGGGGGTTCTCTCTTCCCTGGGCGACTCGATAGATAAATTCTGGAATAATATTTCTACCGGCACTTCAGGAATAAGCAGACTTTCCAAAGTAGATGATCTGGAAAAATACCCCAGTCAGATTGGCGGAGAGATAAAAGATTTTGATCCTACCTGTTATATAGATAAAAAATCTCGTAAAAGAATGGCACTTTTTACCCAGTATGGTGTCTTTACAGCCATGCGGGCTTTGAAGAATGCCGGTTTGGAGCTGAAAGGAAAGCTTGCTGATAAAACTGGTGTCATCGTTGGAGCAGGTATGGGCGGGATTGAAGTTATTGAGGAACAGGTAATCAGGTTGCATGAAAAGGGCCCTAAAAGGGTCAGCCCATTTT
This sequence comes from uncultured Halanaerobiaceae bacterium, assembly GCA_964630835.1. Classification (GTDB taxonomy): domain Bacteria; phylum Bacillota; class Halanaerobiia; order Halanaerobiales; family Halarsenatibacteraceae; genus Halarsenatibacter. Next base: position 6,607 of record CAZVZM010000007.1, on the reverse strand, counting down.
TCATCCCCATGATGATCTCAAATATGTGTGCAGGCCAGATTGCTATATATGCTGATGCCCGGGGACCAAATCTGAACGCAGTGACAGCCTGTGCTTCTTCAACTCATGCCCTGGGAGAAGCCATGGAAGTAATAAAAAGAGGGGATGCCCGGGTGATGATAGCCGGAGGCACCGAGGCTCCAATTTCCGGATCAGCTCTGGCTGGTTTTGGGAATATGAAGGCCCTATCTACCCGCAATGAAGAGCCTGAAAGAGCCAGCAGGCCTTTTGATGCTGATAGAGATGGATTTGTTATTGCTGAAGGAAGCGGCATGTTCATACTTGAGGATTATGAACACGCCTGTGAAAGAAATGCAGAAATTTATGGAGAATTGAGCGGATACGGGGCTACTGCAGACGCCTATCACATTACCAAACCAGATCCAGAAGGTGAGGGGGCAGCTAAAGCTATGCAGAAGGCTCTGGAAAAGTCTTCTGTTAACTCCGACGATATTGACTATATTAATGCTCACGGAACTTCTACTCCTTATAATGATAAGCTTGAAACCAAAGCAATAAAAAATGTATTTGGCGGGAGTGCAGAAAATCTCAAAATTAGCTCCAGCAAATCAATGACCGGTCATTTGCTGGGAGCAGCGGGAGCTGTCGAAGCTATAGTTGCTATAAAAGCAATGGAAACAGGGGTCCTGCCTCCAACTATAAACTATGAAAATCCTGACCCCGAATGTGATCTGGATTATATTCCCAATGAAAGCGTGGCTTTTGAAGAAATAGGGGCTGTTATGTCTAATTCTTTTGGGTTTGGAGGACACAATGCAAGTCTGGTATTTAACAGAACATAGGTCAACAAAATTATCTGGTTCTTCTCCACATCAGCATTATTTTTGGATTGGATGGTGAATCGAGTGCAAAAAAATTTACACAGAGAAATCAATTTAGAAGAATTGGAAGAAAAATTAAATATAGAGTTTGAGGATAAAGAACTTCTTAGAAGGGCAGTAACCCACAGATCTTTTCCCAATGAGAATAAAGATCTAAATCTTAAAGATAATGAAAGACTGGAATTTCTGGGAGATTCTGTGCTTGGTCTTTCTATTTCAACTCATCTTTTTAAAAACTTCAGCGATGCTTCCGAGGGCAAACTGGCCAAAGTTAGGGCAAACTTGGTCAGCGCCGATATGCTGTCACGAAAGGCAAGAGAGCTGGACTTAAATAATCATCTTCTACTGGGTCATGGAGAAGAAATCACGGGAGGAAGAGATAGAGATTCAATACTTGCCGATACCCTTGAAGCTTTGCTGGGGGCTATCTATCTGGAGAGAGATTTTAATGTTGTAGATAATTTTATAATAGATTTTTTTGAGAAGGACATTGAATTGGTCTGGTCTGGAAGGCATGAAAAAGATTATAAAACATTGTTACAGGAAACCGTCCAAGAATCTGGTGAAGAACATCCTGAATATAGTGTCATATCTGAAGAAGGTCCAGATCATAATAAGTTTTTTCACGTGGAAGTAAAAATACCGGGAAAAAAATTGGGCAGAGGTCGGGGCAGCAGCAAAAAAGAAGCAGAACAGGAAGCAGCCAGAGCTGCTCTTCAAAATATGGATGAACTCTAACTGAAAGTAAACTTTAATTTATGTCGGGGTGACTTAAAGTATGCTGGCAATAAGAGGAGCCACCACTGTTCAATCTGATAGAGAAAAAGATATAAGGACTGCAGTAGAGAATTTGATGAAACAAATCTTAGAAGAAAACAATCTTAAAGAGGAAGATATTGTAAGCGCAATATTTTCATCTACCTCAGATATAACAGCGATCTATCCTGCCCGGATATTTAGAGAGATGGGCTATAAAGAGGTTCCCCTCTTTAGCTGTATGGAGCCTCCAATTCGGGACAATTTAAAAAAATGTGTTCGAGTTCTTCTGCATGTAGATGTACCGGGTGAAAGATACAATTTAAATAATGGTGTCAGGCATGTTTATTTGAATGAGGCCAAAAATCTTCGTCCTGATCTCGGGGATGATGATCGGCAATAGCTTTTCGGGAGGAAGAACAATGTCTATAACTATAGCTATAGATGGACCATCCGGCTCAGGAAAAAGCACAGCCGCCAGGCTTGTCGCCCGACGTCTGCAGATAAAATATGTAGATACGGGAGCAATGTATCGAGTTGTGACCCTGGCGGCTCTTAAAAAAAATTATGATTTTTCAAGGCCAGAGAATATTGTCAGGTTATCTAAAAATTTGAGCATTGAATTTGGAGAATTAAATAAAGATAGTGGTCAGAAAGTTTATATGGACGGAGAAGAGGTAACTGGTGAAATTAGAAAGAGAGATGTTGATGAACGAGTATCAGATGTGGCTGTAATTTCCGGGGTCAGGGAGGATATGCTGGAAAAACAGCGCCAGCTTGCAGCAGAAGAAAGTGTTGTGATGGATGGTAGAGATATTGGAACCAGGGTTTTGCCCGATGCTGATGTAAAAATATATTTAACGGCCAGCCTGGAGGAAAGAACCCGAAGAAGATATCGAGAACTCAGGGAAAAAAATATCGATATTTCTCGTGAGGAAGTGAAAAAAAATCTGTTGATGCGAGATAAAAAGGACAGCAGCCGCAGCCATTCTCCTCTAAGGAAAGCAGATACGGCTGTGGAGATTGATTCCGATAATATGACTCCCAAAGAGGTAGCAGATAGGATTATAGAACTGGCCGAAAAGGGGGAGGAGTGAAACCATTGAATCATATCCTTTACTGGCTGGCTAAAATAATTGTTATAATATATGGAAGACTTTTTCTTCGGATTAAAATTGAGGGCACAGAAAATATTCCCGGAGAAGGACCTGTAGTTATTATGGCCAATCATATCAGCTTTAAGGATCCGCCTTTAATAGGGGCATTCATTTCCAGGAAGATTAATTTTATGGCCAAAAAAGAGTTATTCGATAATCCTTTGCTGGGCTGGTTGATAAAAAGACTGGGAGCTTTTCCCATTAATAGGGGCACTGGAGATAGAAGGGCGCTTAAACATTCTCTTCGAATATTGCGCAACGGAGAGGTTTTGGGTATGTTCCCTGAAGGTACAAGATATCCTGAAGGAGAGTTAGGTGAGCCCCATAAAGGTTCCATAATGATAGCAATCATGGGAGAGGCGCCTATAGTCCCCGCCGCAATAAAAAATATTAAAACCAGAGGTCGGCCGCAGATTAAGTTTGGGGAGCCCATTTACCTGGAAAAATACTATGAGGAGAGGCCCGACAGGGAAAAACAAAAGGAGCTGGCTTATATGGTTATGGATGAAATATCCAGGTTAATGGATAATTAGAAAAATTTCATTGTAAATAAAACTTTATATCTTCCAGTATAAATTAATAGGCAAAATTTGATATACCTATTTAACAACTGAACAGAAGAGGAACCAAATTTTGTACTGATCCCTTGAATATATATGCGATTTATTTTAGAATATAAGCAGGAATAATGAAGCTCTTCAAAGAATGATGTAAAAGAGACTTTTAAATTATCATACGCTTTCTGGTGGAATTTTACGGGAGGTGACCTGGCTGGAAATATGGGTGGCTGAAGATGCTGGTTTTTGTTTTGGTGTCGAAAGAGCAATTAGTATGGCTGAAGAAGCCGTAGAAGATGATAGAAGCAGAGAAGTATACACTCTGGGTCCAATCATACATAATCCGCAGGTTGTTGAAAGATTGAAGGACAGAGGTGTTAATACCGCGGAAAGTGTGGATGAAATCGATTCTGGAGTTATAATTATTCGTTCTCATGGAGTGAGGCCTGATGTAATTGACAGGGCCCGACAAAAAGGCCTTGAAATTATAGATGCTACCTGCCCCTATGTAAAAAAGGCGCAGGAAAATGCCCGTCGGCTGGTGGAGGAAGATTATCAGACAATTATTTATGGAGATCGAGATCATCCAGAAGTGAAGGGAATAATGGGGGCAGCCGATCAAAGGGCGTTAATTGTAACAGATCTTGAAGAAATAGAAAATATCGATCTGGAGTCAAGTGTGGGGGTGGTCGCTCAAACCACCAAGTCTCCCTCTTCTTTCCAGGAGCTAGTTAATAAAATACTGCCCCGCTGTAAAGAAATGAGGATATTCAATACTATATGCAATACCACACAGCTGAGACAAAAATCAGCAGTAGATCTTGCTCGAAATGTGGATGTTATGTTTGTAATAGGTGGTTATAATAGTGCTAATACCAGTCGGCTGGCTGAAATGTGTGCTGGAACCGGCACATCCACCTATCATATTGAAACAGCTGAGGATATTGACTTTGACTGGCTGAAAAAATCAAAAAAAATTGGAGTAACTGCGGGGGCTTCTACCCCGGATTGGTTAATAAAGGAGGTCATTCAGTTAATGAGCGAAGAGGAAAAAGACATGGAAATGGAAATGGATGTTCAGGAACAGGACGGTAAGGATGAAGAACAATTGGAAAATGTTTCGGATGTTGGGAATAATGATCAGGAGATGGAGGATACTCAGTTAGCTAATGAACCCGAAGTAGAGCCGGAAGTATCATCTCCAGAAGTGGAAGATACAACTGAGGCAGCATCCGATGACGTAGAAGAGCTTTCAATGTCGGAAGAAACCGGAGAACATGAGGCAGAAACTGATGCCGAAGAAGATGAAGGAGATGAAGACGAAGTTTCCCAGGAGGAAATGATGAGTGAGAACGATATTGCCGATCTAAACAAGGGTCAGCTGATTGAGGGGACAGTTGTTGAAATTAATGAAAATGGCGTGTATGTTGATGTTAATTACAAATCAGATGGGTTCATTAATTTGCGAGAACTGAGCACCTCTGATGTTTCAGATCCTCACGAAGTAGTTGAACTGGGTGAGGAAATAAAAGCTGTAGTTTTAACTCTGGAAGACGATGACGGCAATCTGATCCTCTCCCGAAGAAGAGCAGAGGAAGAAGAAGCCTGGGAGAGAATAGAAGAGTCATTTGAAAATGACGAAGTTATTGAGGCTGAAATCACCAAGGAGGTTAAGGGAGGCCTCGTTGCGGATGTTGGTCTGAGGGGTTTTATTCCGGCCTCTCATGTGGCAATTGGTTATGTTGAAGACCTCAGTCAATATGTAGGAGAGGAATTAAGGCTTAAAGTAATTGAAGTGGATAGAAACAACAATAATGTTGTTCTCTCCCGCAAAGAGGTCCTTCAAAAAGAGAGAGAGAAAATGAAAGAAGAGACTTTATCTGAGCTGGAAGAAGGAGAGAAAGTAACAGGTCGGGTTACCAAGCTGGTGGATTTTGGAGCTTTTGTAGACTTAGGTGGAATAGAAGGTCTTCTCCATATATCTGAGATGTCCTGGGGAAGAATCGGGCATCCTTCTGATGTTTTAGAAGAGGGAGAAGAGATTGAGGTTATGGTTTTAGAAGTCGACAGAGATAATGAGCGAATTTCGCTCGGTCTCAAACAGCTTCTTCCTGACCCCTGGGAAGAATTTGCTGAAAAGCATTACGAAGGTGAAATTGTCACAGGTAAAATAACTAAAATTGTTGACTTTGGAGCCTTTATGGAAATCGAGAATGGCATTGAGGGATTAATTCATATTTCTCAGCTTTCCCATCGTCATGTAAAAACTCCCGATGAAGTCGTAGAGGTGGAGGAAGAGAGAAAGGCAAAAATTATCAATATAGATCCCGACGACAGAAGAGTTGGGCTCAGCCTTAAAGAGCTTGAAGATGAGCAGACAGAAAATGAAGATACATCTTCAGAGGAAACTGAGGAAAAAGAGGAAGAAGCTGAAGAAGATGTGGAGGATGTTCCTTCTGGAGCTACTATTGGTGAAAGACTTGGGGATCTCAAGGACATGATGCAGGAGGAATAAACCGCACCGTTTTTGAGTTTAAGATTGTGAGAAACTGCGGGTCTGTTTCCGGGGGGAGGCAGGCCCGTTTTTCTTTTTATAGGAAAGCGTCCTTTTTATTTGCTCAGTTGTTTTCCCGGCAAATATATGATATTATCAACATTGCAGCATTTATTGTAGTATGTAGCCTGGAGGATTGTAAATATGGTAAAGATAAAACGTGTAAAAGAAAACTCTGCTGCCAGCAGGAAAAATATTTCTGCCGGAGACGATCTTATATTTATTAATGGAAAAAAACCTATCGATTATATTGATTATATGATGGAAACATCTTCTGGCTTTTTTGAACTGACAATTGAGAAGGAAAATGACAGTAGAAAGATATTTAATTTTGATCTTTCCTATGGAGATAAAATCGGCCTGGAGTTTGATGATATAGTTTTTGATGAGTTAAAAAGCTGCAATAATGACTGTATTTTTTGTTTTGTAGATCAGCAACCCCCGGGTGTGAGAAATAGCCTGAACATCAAAGACGATGATTATAGATTTTCGTTTTTGCAGGGAAGTTATATTACCCTCACCAACCTGGAAGAACATGAATGGAATAGAATAATTAATTGTCACCTGTCTCCTCTCTACATCTCTGTTCACACCACTAATTCTGAGCTTCGAACCAGAATGATGAATAATTCTCGAGCCGGAGATATTCTTAAGAATCTCAGAAGACTCCACAAAAATAATATTTCTTTTCATGTGCAGCTT
>CAZVZM010000006.1:0-56316 GCA_964630835.1 uncultured Halanaerobiaceae bacterium | reverse complement strand
GATAGGACCTATGAAATGGAAGTTAAGCAAATTTAGCAACTAATACCAGGAAGCACCTTTTTATAATCTCCTAAAATAAACACCCCTGCCTCCGGCTGATGCGGCTGGTGCTGATGGCAGGGGTGATTATATTTCAGTTTTTGAGATATAATATATTTGCCTGGAAGACATAGCTGCTCTATCTAATCAAGACAGTAAAATGCTTCCCTCCCGGCATAACGGGCTGCATCGCCCAGAACCTCTTCTATTCTTATGAGCTGATTGTATTTTGCCACCCGCTCGGACCTGGCCGGAGCTCCTGTTTTGATTTGACCGGCATTCAATGCCACAACCAGATCGGAAATTGTGGTATCCTCGGTCTCGCCGGAGCGGTGAGAAATAACGGATGTAAATCCAGCCTGTTTGGCTTTTTCAACAGTTTGCAGAGTTTCTGTGAGAGTTCCTATCTGATTTACCTTTATCAGTATGGAATTGCTGCACTCTTCAGTTATGCCTCTCTTCAGTCTTTCGATGTTCGTCACGTATAGATCATCGCCTACTATCTGAACATTATCTCCAAGCCTTGAGGTCAGCTTCTTCCAGCCATCCCAGTCATTCTCATCAAGGCCATCTTCCAGAGAAATTATGGGATATTTATCAACAAGCTCCTCATAATAGTCGATCATCTCTGCGGAAGTTCTCTCCACTCCCTCACCGGGTAGAACATATTTATCATTCTCATAAAACTCAGATGCGGCCGCGTCCAGAGCAAAAAGAATATCCTCATCGAGCTCATATCCTGCTCTTTTTACTGCTTTTTCTATAACCTGCAGAGCCTCTTCATTGGAATCAAGGTCGGGAGCAAAACCTCCCTCATCACCAATAGAGGTGCTCAAATCATTTTCCTGCAGCACACTTTTAAGGGAATGGTATATTTCAGCTCCCATTCTCATGGCCTGTTTAAAGCTCTCAGCGGAGATAGGCATTATCATAAATTCCTGAATATCAACGTTATTATCGGCGTGCTCGCCACCGTTAAGAATATTAAGCTGGGGAACTGGCAGTGTGCATGCGCCGGCGCCGCCAAGATAATTAAATAGATAGGAATCCTGAGCAAGAGATGCCGCCCGGGCTACTGCCATCGAAACTCCCAGAATGGCATTGGCACCGAGAACTTCCTTTTTCTCGGTTCCATCCAGATCGAGCATAATCTGATCGATCAAAATTTGATTGCGAGCATCAAAGCCTATCAGCTCGGGAGCAATTGTTGTATTGACATTTTCCACCGCACCCTTTACTCCTTTGCCGTGAAAGCGATCTTTATCCTCATCTCGAAGCTCCAGAGCCTCATGTTCACCTGTGGAAGCACCGGATGGCACCAGCGCTCTGCCCATTGCTCCATTCTCCAGATAGACTTCCACTTCGACCGTCGGGTTGCCGCGGGAGTCGAGCACTTCCCTGGCAAATATATCTGTTATCATTGTTTCCATCTTAATCACCCTCCACTCTGAATTTTATATTTCTCTCCGCTCTTTTTATTCAGTAGACTCTCTCCTGTCATCTCATCCGGTTTTTCAAGACCCAGGATATCGAGAATTGTAGGAGCAATATCAGCAAGGATACCGTCGCTAATATCTACACCTTCGGGGCCTCCAAGATAAAAGAGCGGCACCGGATTGGTTGTATGAGCGGTGAAAGGAGATCCATCGTCCTCCATCATGTGCTCGGCATTGCCGTGATCTGCAGTGAGCAGAACCTGACCGCCTCTTTCTAAAATAGCGGGAACAACACTAGAAACACCGGCATCAACTGCTTCCACAGCTTTTACTGCCGCCTCAAAATCACCGGTATGACCTACCATGTCGCAGTTGGCATAGTTTAAAACTATTACATCGTAGTCTTCTTCATCCAGCAGCTCCAGTGTCTTCTCTGTCACCCGGGGAGCGCTCATCTCTGGCTGTTTATCATAGGTTTCAATCTGCGGAGAGGGAATAAGAATTCTATCCTCCCCCTCAAGCTCCTTTTCCTCTCCCCCGTTGAAGAAAAAAGTCACGTGTGCGTATTTTTCCGTCTCGGCTATGCGCAGCTGTGTATAATCCTTCCTGCTGAGTATCTCCCCCAGGCCTTTTTTAACCTGCATGGGAGGGAAAGCTACCGGCAAATCAAAATCTTCATCGTATTCTGTCATGCATACGTAGTACAGATTAACCGGATGGTTGGGAGAGCGTTCAAATTTCTTAAAGTCGGGAAGCGCCAGTGCCCTTGTTATCTGTCTGGCTCTGTCCGCCCGAAAATTAAAGAATATGGCAGCATCTCCATCTTTAATGCGTCCTTCGGAATTTATTACCGCCGGTTCGACAAATTCATCATCTGCTCCCTCATCGTAGGACCTCTTCACAGCTTCAACGGCTGAGTCTGCCTCTCTTCCATCACCATCCACCAGAGCACTGTAGGCCTTTTCCGTCCTGTCCCAGCGCTCATCGCGATCCATGGTATAGTAACGGCCGCTGACTGTGGCAATCTCTCCTGTATTTAATTCGCTCATTTTTTCTTCCAGCTGCTCTATATATTCCACGGCGCTTTGAGGGGGGGTGTCCCTTCCATCCAGGATTGCATGCACATAGACATCTTCCAGCTCATACCTGGATGCCATTTCCAGGAGACCAAACAGATGGAGAATGTGACTATGCACCCCACCATCGGAAAGCAATCCGATTAGATGCAGGGCGCTGCCATTTTCTTTAGCAGTATTCACGGCTTTATTTAGTTCTTCATTTTCCTGAAGCTCCCCATCCTCTATCGCCTTATTTATACGCGTGAACTCCTGATAGACCTTTCTCCCTGCCCCGAGATTGAGATGTCCGACCTCCGAATTTCCCATCTGGCCTTCCGGAAGCCCCACGCTATCTCCAGCAGCCCCAAGCACAGCGTATGGGGCCCCGGCAAAAAGCTTATCCAGATAGGGTGTGTCTGCTTTCCGGGTAGCATCGCCATAATCCTGAGGAGAAAGTCCATAACCATCCATTATTATTAATGCTAGCGGCTTTGGCCTCTGTTCTGACATTTTTTAATCACTCCTGCAAAAGATTCTGCGGTTAGACTGGCACCGCCGACCAGAGCTCCATCGATGGCGGGCTTTGCGATGAATTTTTCAATATTGTGTGGCTTTACGCTGCCTCCATACTGAATTCGAACTCTTTTTTCGGATCCCGGCGACATTTCAGAAATTATCTCTCTTACGGTCTCAATGGTGCTGGCCGCATCCTCCGCACTGGCGCTCTCACCGGTGCCAATAGCCCAGAGCGGCTCGTAGGCTATAGTTACATCCGTTATTTTCTCCTCCGGCACACCGGCAAGTCCGGCCTTCACCTGAAATGAAACCTTTTCTTTCGTTCTGCCGGCCTCTCTGTCTTCCAGACTTTCCCCAACGCAAATTATTGGCTTCAGTCCAGATTTTAGCGCCTTTTTCACCTTGAGATTTATCTCCTCGTCGGTCTCATTAAAATATTCTCTGCGCTCGGAATGACCGAGAATAACATAATCAATGCCGAGGTCATTGAGCATCGGCGGAGAAATCTCCCCGGTATATGATCCGCTGTCTTTCCAGTGCATGTTCTGCGCTCCAATCTTTATATCGCTGTGCTTAAGTTCTTCCACAACATCAGGAATCGAAACCGCTGGCGGACAAACTGCCATATCAACATCATCCACATCCGCAACTCTTTCCTTAAGATCGCTGACGAGCTCTACAGCCTGTGAAGGAGATTTATTCATTTTCCAGTTGCCGGCGATAAAAGGGGTTCTCATCTTATCACTCCCTGTGAACTTCTGTTTTTTTTATCACTATAAGGCACACTACTGATTGGATTTTCACAAAATAACTTTTCACATTAAATCTACTGCACGAATATCTATATGCATTTGATGAACTTCAAAGGAACGTCATTCAATGGAAGGTCTATAATGCGTCTTAATCTAAATCATCCAAAACTTCCACTCCGGGAAGAGGTTTCCCTTCGAAAAACTGCAGCGAAGCACCACCGCCTGTGGATACATGGTCCATATCATTTTCCACTCCTGCCTGACGTATAGCGGCGGCGGATTCACCCCCACCCACTACGCTGTAGGCCTCGCTCTCAGCCAGAGCCCTGGCAATTTCTTTAGTGCCCCGGGCAAATTGTTCAACTTCAAATACTCCCAGGGGGCCATTCCAGGTAACAGTTCTGGCTTTATCAATTATATTTTTAAATCTTTCAAGGGTTTTAGGACCTCCTATGTCCAAAATCTGCCACCCAGCCGGCACTTCAGAGCAGTCGACCACCCGGCTTTCGGCATCTTCACTTTTTTCTTCCCCGACCACAACATCAATAGGTAAAACAAGCTCCACACTTTTCTCCTCTGCCTCTACCATTATCTCACGGGCGAGGTCGGCACTATCTTTTTCAACAAGGGAAGCTCCCACGTCATAATCCTGAGCAAACAGAAAAGTGTTAGAAATCCCTCCACCTAGAAGCAGATAATCACATTTATCCAGCAGATTTTTTATCACTGCCATCTTATCGGAGATTTTTGCCCCTCCAATTATGGCAGCATAAGGATGTTCTGGATTTTCCATAGCTTCGCCCAAAGCATTGAGCTCGCGCTGCATGAGAAACCCTGCCACAGCGGGAAGATGTTCTGCAACTCCAGCGGTGGAAGCATGAGCACGGTGTGCGGCCCCAAATGCATCGTTAACAAATACATCGGCTACTTCTGAAAGCTTCCGGGCAAATTCAGCATCATTTTCCTTCTCGCCGGGATAAAAACGCGTATTTTCCAGAAGAAGCACCTCACCGGCTTCCATCTCCTCAACTGCTCTTTTAACTTCATCACCAATGCAGTCATCAGCTTTTTTAACCTGTTTGCCCAGACGGTTGGCCAGCTCTTCTGCCACCGGATCCATGCGTAATTCCTCCACGACTTCTCCACCCGGGCGCCCAAGATGAGACATGAGAATAACTTTTGCTTTTTCTCTAATGAGATAATCGATGGTATCAAGTGCGGCATCAATGCGCGTGTTGTCCTCAACTTTTCCTTCTTTTACGGGCACATTAAAGTCAACCCGGACAAGAGCTTTTTTTTCGGAAAAATCGAAGTCCTTCAAAGTCTTTTTCTTCATCTGCACCACCTCCTCTGAATTTTACAGGCAGCCCCCCATATTACAGGGGGGATGCCCTATCTGTTTGATCACCGGCTGGATTTAAAGGCCCAGCTCTTTCATTTTTACTGCCATATCTACCATTCTGCAGGCATAACCCCACTCGTTGTCGTACCATGATAAAATCTTAACCTGATTACCTGCTATTACCTTGGTATGGTGAGGGTCATATACTGAGGAGCGAGGATCACCGAATATATCCCGGGAAACTATCGGATCTTCAGCGTAACCGAGAATACCTTCCAGTTCACCGCTGGCGGCTCTGCGCATTGCTTCGTGAATTTCCTCTTCGCTGACTTCTTCTTCAAGATCGACTACAAGATCAACTATGGAGCCAGTAGGAGTGGGAACTCTCATTGCCATGCCATCAAGTTTACCCTTGAGCTCGGGCATAACATCGGTAATGGCTTTGGCAGCTCCAGTAGTTGTTGGAACAATATTTTCAGCAGCAGCCCGACCGCGGGTTATTTTCTTCCAGTTGTAAGGGCCATCCAGTATATTCTGAGAAGTGGTGTAAGCATGGACGGTTGTCATGAGTCCCTTTTCAATACCAAACTCATCCTGAAGCACCCTGCAAATTGGACCGAGAGCATTTGTCGTGCAGGAGGCATTGGAAACTATGTCGTGATTTTCCGGATCATAGTCCTCATCGTTTACTCCCATCACAACTGTGCAATCTTCATTATCGGCGGGAGCTGATATAAGAACTTTTTTCGCTCCGGCGTCAATATGCTTTTTGGCATCTTCACCATCCCGGAAAAGGCCTGTGCACTCCAGCACCACCTCTGCTTCCAGCTCATCCCAGGGTAGATCCGCCGGATCCTTTTCCTGGCAGACAGGTATTTCTCTGCCGTCAACGATTAAGCTTTCATCTGTGTAGTCGACATCAGCTTCAAAAGTGCCAAAGTTGCTATCGTGCTTGAGTAGATAGGCCAGTGTTCGATTTTCAATGAGGTCATTGATACCCACAAATTCAATGTCTTCATTATCGTATGCGCTGCGGAGCACACTCCTGCCGATCCTTCCAAATCCATTAATACCTACTTTGACTGTCATTTTGTAACCCTCCTGTTTTTATGGTTAATTAGAGATTATTAGGCGCGCGGTCTCTTCATCCGTGATGAGAACATCCTGATACTCAGGAGACACTACAGCCGGTATTGCCCGGACTTTATCCTCCCCTCCAGCCACGGCCACAACTCTATCGATCTCCTTTACATCTTCAAGTCTCACACCAATTGAGGGAGTGGAATGAACTATATTCCCCTCAGCATCAAAATAAAAACCAAATGACTCACCGATAGCTCCTTTTTCAACCAGTTTCTGTATTTCTTCCTCGCTTCTCCCCCGGCGCGAAGCCATTTCTGCAGCTTCGCCAATACCGTGCAGCAGGATGGTGGAGTCATTTAAAACCTCCAGTGTCCTCTGAATTGAAGGTTCTCCTTTGATGGCAGCGATATTCTCCTCCTTCAAATTATCCGGAACCTGAAGCAGATGATATTCCGCTCCAATTTTATTTGCTATTTCAGCGGCAATAGTATTGGCCTGAATTTCTACAACCTCTCCCAGGCCTCCGCGGCCGGGAACAACCTCCACCTTTCCGGCGAGCTCTTCTTTGCAGGTCATCATACTGGCCACTTCAGCCATTGTATAACCACCGGTTACGGCCAGTATATCTCCCGGTTCCAGCAATCCGTGAATATAGCGGGCGGCACTGCGACCCAGCTCCCGAAGCAGGCTGGAATGCTGCAGGTCACAGGGAACAATAATGACATCTTCCAGTCCCAGATAAGATGATAGATCGGATTCAAGCCTGGAAAAATCCTTCAATTCCTTGATGTATCTTTCAAATTCCCTGAGAAAAGAGTGTCCGCTCTCTGTGAGTCTGGCTCCAGCTCTGGTTATTTCCACCAGACCCCTGTCGGCAAGAAACTCCAGCTCATTGCGAATCAATCGCTCGCTCATATCGAGCTTTTCAGCCAGAGACCGCCGTCCCAGAGGGCCGCTTTCATTCAATCGACTGATGATATGAAAACGCCTCTCAGCATAATCAAGCACCTCCGGAACAATTTTATTCTGGATTTTGAAAAGATATTCCATGATCCGCTTCCTCCCGGATGAGTTAATCTGTCCTCTTCAAAAAGAATATCTGCTGCCCGAACCGACAGGGTTTTATCGGGAATTTAATTGCCCTGCAGGAACGCATTTGTCCCGGAGCGACCAAAAAAATTTATCCTCATCATGTCATTTATATTATAGAACAGGTTAAGAAAAATTGCAAGGCCAATTTATAAATCAGTTCATCTAAACTAACACAAAATTTGGCCTGTTAATATAGTAAAGATCCTAAAAATTTAACAGCGATGTGAATGCTGCCAGTTTTTTCGTCGGCTCGAAGAAGGTATTCCCAGCGATTTGCGGTACTTTGCCACGGTTCGACGCGATATTTCAATTCCCTCATCTCGTTCGAGTCTTTCGGCAATTTCCCTGTCACTGAGAGGACAGGATTTGTCTTCCTCTCTGATGTGCGAAGTGACCAGCAGCTTAATTACGGGTGTGGCCGTCCCCTTAACTCCTCTGGCAAAAAAGAATTTTAACTCATATAAACCCCGATCAGTTTGAATGAGTTTGGATTTTACGGCGCGACTCACAGTGGATACATGCACATCAATCTCCTCAGCAATTTCTCGCATTGTCAGGGGTTTTAGATATCTCATGCCCTTTTTCAAAAAATCACGCTGATGAGACACTATACTTTCGGTAATCCTTTCAATTGTAATTCGCCTCTGTTCAATAGCCTTTATCAACCAGAAGGCGGACTGTAATTTATCATCCAAAAAAGCCGCAGTTTCTTCATCATATCCTTTTAACCTTTGATAATAATCCCGATCGACATTCAGCACCGGACTTGCTCTATCATTAAATTCTATTTCATGATTTTGGGCAGTTTTTTTTACAATTATATCAGGTTCCAGATATTTAACATCCCCGCGCCCGGATGAATAACCTTCAGCGGGATGGGGATGAAGCTTTTTCAAACGATCAAGCACTTCCAGCACTTCTTCCTTTTCTGCCCCCAGGTGGGAGCAGAGCTCTTCCAGCGACCAGCCTTCAAGGTTTTCATAACTCTCTTTCAAAAGTTTTACTGCTCTGCTGCCTACCTCTCCCATCCCTTCTAACTGCACTTCGAGCGCCTCCCGCGGAGAAACAGCAGCCAGACCGGCCGGCTCCATGCGCATGATTTTTTCCCGCACCTTTTCCACTTTTTCCACTTCAATATCCAGCTCCGCCGCTATTTCCTCACATCCTGCAGTAAGAAGTCCGGAACTATCCAGGCTCCTCAAAATAGCTTTACCCGTTTTTATCTCCGAACGGGGAAGATATTCAACCAGCTGATTTTCAACATGCTCAAGCATTCCCGGCTGATATGCTATAAATTTTTTGAATTTTTCCCTTTCCCCTTCATTCACAGGAGAAGAATAGTTTCCGGCGTTTATAGCCAGCTTACCTCTCTCTTCATAATTATCCTCTTTTTCCAGCAGGGGATTTTCCTCCAGTTTTTTTTGAATAAAATCGCTCAGTTCCACTGTGTTCATCTGCAGCACTTCTATGGCCATCTGCATTTTTGGGGTCATAGCCAGCTGCTGTTTTTGCTCCTGTTTTTGCCGCTGCTCTGTCTGCATGCCAGGAGTGCGTTTCACAGTAATTCACTCCCCGTTTCCAATTTTGCGGGCTATATCCTTTATTCTTCTCAATCTGTTGTTAACTCCCGATTTGCTGAGAGGAGGTTCCAGCCTCTCACCGAGCTCTTTGAGGCTGTCATAGGGATGTTTTTTCCGCAGCTCTGCCATTTCTCGCAGCCCCGAAGACAGCTCATTCAGACCGATTTCTCTCTCTATAATATTTATGGCTTCAATCTGGTCCATGGCAGCCTCTACAGTTCTATCGAGATTGGCGGTTTCAAAATTAACCCGCCTGTTGACATCTTCCTTTAATCCGCTTACAATCTTCGCATTTTCCAGCTTAAGCTGAGCCTGCCTCGCCCCCATAAGATTAAGCAGAGCAGAGATGCTTTCAAAATTTTTTAGATAGACATTATACATGTTTTTATGCTCTGTGAAGCCGGCATAGAGAGAAAAAGAAAATAACAGCAGAGTCAGATCTTCAGCCTGAGCTTTATGATCACATCTAAACTCGAGATGATACTGCGAGCTGGGATGATTGACAGAGCCGCAGGCAAGGAAAAACCCTCGTAGATAGGCACTGCCCTCCTCCTGGTCCCGGCAAAATTCTTCATCCATATAAAAGTCAGGCTCCCCTTTCTCATTAAATAGCCCCAGATTTTTGAGCAGCTCCTGAAGTCGAGATTGCTCGGGAAGATACAGCTCATATCTATTGTGATTCTGCAGAGGAGGCTTCTCCTGCACCAGCACTTCCACATCCAGATTGTATTTCCCCTGCAGCCAGCTGTAGATCCGCCGGGAAAGATCAGCATAATTAAACTGCATCTGAAATGCAGTTTTGCCATCCTCCAGTATAATGGATCCGGCCCTGCGCATTAGAGCAGCCAGCTCCGCCTCTCTTTCCCGATCACTTTCGCATTCATATCTTACCAATTCGTGTTTTACCTCATCCGTAAAGGACATTACAGCTCTTCTGCCTCCCTCTATCCATCTACGATTTCCTGAATAATCTCAGCCAGTCTAACAGGATCATGCCGCACGTAGCTCCTGTCCTGCCTCTGCAAAAGCTCGGCCGATCTCACCTTCAAACCCATTTCCTTCAGCCGGTTTTCGCTGTAACTCACCGGATAAGAACCATCCTGCCGATAGCGCCTCGCAGCATCCTCTGGAAGTGGTTGTCTGTTAACAATTATCCAATCAAATAACTGCTCTCCCGTGTGATTACTTATTGCTTTTACATGGTCGCAGGCATTGTAGCCTTCTGTCTCTCCCGGCTGGGTCATCAAATTACATATATATATGATCGGCCTGGCTGTGTTTTTAATAGTCTCTTTAATATCATAAATAAGCAGATTGGGAATAATGCTGGTATACAAACTGCCCGGACCCACAACTATTATATCGGCTTTTTCAAGTGCCCTTACACTCGCCGGGGTGGCCCGACATTCCTCCGGTTCCAAAAAAACCCGCTCTATATCTTTGCCTGCGAGCGGAATATCCGACTCACCCATTACCTGACTGCCGTCTTCGTATTGGGCGCCCAGACGTACGTTCTCTGCAGCTGCGGGCAGCACCTGACCCCTAACGGCTAAAATTCTGCTGGATTCTCTCACAGCTGCTTCAAAATCACCCAGTATCTGATTGAGTGAAGCTATAAAAAGATTGCCAAAACTGTGGCCCACCAGGTGCCCATCCTGGCTGAATCTGTACTGAAAGAGATCCTCCATCAGCGGTTCTCGATCGGCGAGAGCAACAAGACAGTTGCGAATATCTCCTGGAGGGGGCATTCCCAGCTCCCTTCTCAGTCTTCCGGAACTGCCCCCATCATCTGCAACAGTTACTACTGCATTTAAATTGCTCGTGTCCTTTTTTAGGCCCCGCAGCAGATTTGAAAGGCCGGTTCCACCTCCCAGAGCCGTGATTACAGGTCCTTTTTCCAGTATTCTCTCTCTGTAAAGGAGATCAACTGCCTTTTCGTCCCGGGAGTTAATGCGGCCAATGAGTCTGTTGAGAGCAAAAATAAATAAAACCCCACCCAAAATCATAAAAACCAGCCCGGAGGACAAAGAACCTGCAATCACCTGCCGGAAAATCCACCCTTCCGCTTCCACTTCCAGATTATGGGCCGTGAAATGAAATATAAGGTGTAAAAGGCCCAAAAAGATCAGTATGAAGGAACCCCCCAGAGCAATTATCCATCTCTTTATTCCGATGCCGGGATAAAACCACTTCCAGATACGCAAAATCAAACCGCCCCTTTACCATTATAAATTAAAGCTGTATATGCATAAAAAGATGTAGCTGCTTACCTCTTTAAGCTCTCTATTTGTCTATATCTCTGTGTTCAACATTGACCTGATAATCCTGACTGGTAAGAAAATTCTTTAATCTTAAAACAGTGGCCACAGAGCGATGGTGACCTCCGGTACAGCCCACCGCAATCATAAAATGACTTTTCCCTTCCTTTTCATATTCCGGCAGCAAAAAGCTGACGAAGTTAAAAAGATGGTCATAAAATTTTTCCGCCACCGGCCATTTAAAAATATATCTTTGAACTTCTCCATCACAGCCGGTCTGCTCTCTGAGACGATCTACATAATGGGGGTTGGGTAAAAACCTAACATCAAGAACCATATCCGCATCCATAGGAGGGCCGTGTTTAAAACCAAATGACAGAAGAGTGAGGGACATGGATGAAACCGGCATCTCTTCATTGGAATAGAGACGATCAAGTTCTTCACGAAATTCTCTGACCGTGAACTGGGATGTGTCAAGAACTTTGCTGGCCCTTCCCTTTATGTCCTCAAGCATAGATCTTTCCCTTTTAATGGCTTCAAGCAGCCTCCCCTTTTCATCAAGAGGGTGCCTGCGCCTGGTTTCTTTAAACCTGTTAACCAGAGTTTCATTGGTTGCCTCAAGAAAAAGCACCTCGTAGATGAGATCTTTTTCATCCAGGGAGTTCAGAGCAGCAGTGAGAGCCTCAAAAAACTCCCGCCCTCGAATATCGCTGACCAGGGCAAGGCGATCAAAATTGCTTTCCTGGCAGAGATCAGCAAAATTTTCAATAAGAGTCGGCGGCAGATTATCCACACAGTAATACCCTTTATCTTCAAAAAAATCCAGAGCCCTGGATTTTCCCGCCCCTGACATACCCGTGATTATCATCAATTTCACTTTAAAACACCCTCGCATAAAATGATATGAAAAATAATTGGTTTCATGGCTTCCTTAATCAGCTCACCTAACTGGCACCGCATCCCTAACGGGCATAATTTTTGCCCAATTTATACATATATTTTTCGGGAAATTTGCTGATCAAAAATGTCTTCCAGCGGGGAATTTTCACCGGACTGGAAGAGGTGAAAACATCATAATTGCCGCTGAGAAGATCAAGAGTGGCAAGTCCCATGGCATTATTTACACAGTAAAACTTTTTGTAGCCGGGAAGATCCTCCGGAAGTGCCTGCATATAATCAAAAAGAGCAGGTACATGTTCAGCAGCGCTTTCTATCATACTGCCAAGAGCTTCGAGCGCACAGGAGCTATGCTCTTCGCTCAAAAGCTCCCGGGCGGAGAGTCCTATCTCCTCCAGTGGCCAGAATATCCTGTTTCTGCCCTGAACATCCTTTCTGATATCTCTGGTGATATTTACCTTCTGCAAAAATTTCCCGGCCTGAGAATAGTTATCCAGAAGCACCTCTTCGCTCTCTTCCTCTACCGGAGCAAAGTGCAAAACAAGCTCGGTTAAGAAGCCTCCAACTGTTCCAGCCACAAAATAACAGTATTCATCAAGGTCAGCAAAAGTGTTTACAGGCTGTGTCAAAAATTTTTTCATGCCTCTATTCATTTCCTCAAGCCAGGGAAAAGATATCTTTCTGACTTCAGGGCAAAGACTTCTATACGCCCGCCAGAGAGTGTCAACATTTTTCGTGAATTTTTGCAGTGAGGCGTCCTCAAATTCTTCGGCCCAGTCTCTAATCTCTTCAATTTCCTCCGGTCTGCTCTTCTGATCAGGCTCGAAGATCCTCACCACTTTATCCATAAGCTCACTGCGCCTTTCAGTTTCCAGATCGGGCAGTTCATCCTCAAAATTGTCCAGAAGTCTATCCTGAAGATATATAACCGTTACTGGATCTCTCAGCTCTTCATCCATCATCGGAATTGTCAGAGCAAAACTGCGAGAAACCTCAGATAAAACTTCCCTGCAGTAATTAAGGGCGTTTTCATATTCCTCATTCATCCGATATCCCTCCTGCCCCTGACAGTTATCATTGCAATGATAGCAGCAGCAATCAACAGGCCAATCCCAAGCATAAAAAGCGCATAAATTTCTCCGGATCCCTCATCATGAGATGGATCCGGCTCTTCAGGAGACGGTATCTTCAGAGGGGTGAGCTCCGGGAAAGCACCTGAAAAATCCGATAATATTTTCTCCTGATACCCCTCCCGGGGATAAAACCAGTCTATTACACGGGGAGCTCTCTCAACATCACCCCGGTCGGGGGCTGCGAAGGACCATGAACTCGGTTCAGACTCCACGTCCCTGAAATAATCCTCTCCAAAGGGATCAAAACTTCCCACGAATAGATAAAAATAACTGCCGGGCAGAGAAGAAATTTTTTCATGGGGCAGAGTAGCTATTATAAAATTTCCCTTTTTATCTACCTCCCCCTCCTTCACATCCCAGGGAGAAGTCTCAGCATCAATCTCCAGATCCCTTATTAAATCCCTCGGATCATCTTCTGGCTCCATAAGTCTCAGCCACCAGCCGCTTATGCGCAGGTGATAATTCCAGGGGTGTTCCTCTGCCAGAGATACACCTGCGCCCGGCCTGAAGAGTTCCTCCTGCCCTCCCTCTCCAGTATCAACATACAGGTGAATAAGCTGATGACTAAATTCATTGTGACCTTCCCAGGGATCGGTAATTTCTCCAAATTCAAAAATAAATCTGTAGTTCTCTTTTCCCCGAATTATTAAAAACATCTTTATGTCAAAAAGCCCTTCCCCCGGAGAAAACACCTCATGT
Organism: uncultured Halanaerobiaceae bacterium; assembly: GCA_964630835.1. Classification (GTDB taxonomy): domain Bacteria; phylum Bacillota; class Halanaerobiia; order Halanaerobiales; family Halarsenatibacteraceae; genus Halarsenatibacter. The sequence goes on along the minus strand of CAZVZM010000006.1, from coordinate 42,431 downwards.
CGGGGATACAGGTAGTCTCCCGGTCCGTGATCATCCTCCGCCGGATCAAAATCCTTATATATAACCGTTTCATCCTCCTGCAAAAATTTATCCTCTGCGGCCTGAAGCCGGGCGCAGGGAAGAAAAATGGAAATGAGCAGGCTGCTTCCCAAAAAAATTAACATTCCCTTTTTAATTGATGCTCCCCTGATTTTAGCGATATTCAGCCCGGCCAAGGTAAAATAACCTCCCTTCCCACTTTTATAGATCTCATTCATGGAAGCTATGCGGCTCCGCTCACAATGAAATTTTTCCTCTGCTTCAGTTTAGTTTTCGGCCATGGACCCGACCCGGGCTTTGAAAAATTTCGTGTATCACTTCGCCTCATGGCTTCCTGTAATGTAATAAGAGGTGAAAAGCTATCGTTTTACATGCATATGTCGTAAATTTCACCAATGGTTATGAAGAAGATCCATTTCTATTTTCCGCTTTGAGCGCCAGAGCAAGAGCTCCAATCACCCCGGTCTCCTCTCCCAGCTCTGCTTCGAGAAGCTCACATTCCTGCCGAGAAGAGACCAGAGCATGATCACCGAGGCTGATAAGCATTTCCTCCCAAAATAAATCTCTGGCCTCCATGACTCCTCCGCCAAAAATAATCCTGTCAGGATTAAAAATTGAAATCAAATTGGCAGCTCCAATCCCCAGATAAAAGCCCATCTCTTTAAATACAGCTCTTAAAGCTTCATTGCCTTCCCGGGCCGCATCAGCTATCAGGTCACCGGGAATTTTAGCTTTTTTCGGATCTATACAGGCATCATAAAGTCTGGATTTTAATTCCGGAGCCCTGCCAGTTTCTATAACCCTGGAAGCTTCCCGGGCTATGGCAGTTCCGGAGGCCATTGCTTCCAGACAGCCGCGATGCTGGCCGAAACCGCAGGTGGGGCCACCGGGGTTTATAATCATATGACCTATTTCACCAGCACCACTGCCGCTGCCGTGATAGATTTCGCCATCTATTATGACTCCTCCCCCCACACCGGTGCTTACAGTGATATATATTTGATCTCCGCCCCCCTGTCCCGCTCCAAATAGATATTCTCCCAGCGCAGCAGCATTGGCATCATTATCAACGTAAACTGGCAGATCAATTTTTTCTTTCAACATATTTTTTAGAGGAAAATCAGAGAAAGGAAGATTGGAAGTGGCATGAACAATTCCTTCTTCAGGATCAAGGGGACCGGGAGAACCGACACCAACTGCCTGCAAATCTGACAGCTCAATCCCTCCCCGGCCAGCAGCCCTGCTAAGACTTCTGAAGATATTTTCGATTATTTTTTGCTGCCCCTTTTGGGCTTCTGTATTTAACCGATGTCTCCCCAAAAGATTGCCTTCATTATCGGATAAAGCGGTTAAAATCTTCGTTCCTCCGAGATCAACTCCAGCATAAATTGTTTCCATGAAAAAACCTCCCGAAACAGATATTCTTCCCAAATCATATTTTCTGCGAGCTTGCGCTCAGCCGGGACATCCTGGGCCGAGGACCAGATATCTTTAAATGCCATTTTTGTCAGGCCAAAACTCACTGGCAAAAAATTACACGCCCGCATATAATACATCATATAATACGCATAACACAGTATGTCTAAAAAGAATACGGATCTGAAAGTTTTCTGGTACCAACTATTATAAGAAGCGAGGTGAGACTAAAAAACAACACGGGAAGGCCGGGAGTTATAATAAGCAGCAGGGCTACAATTCCGAGCAGTCCCATAAGCCAGAGAAAAGACTGGATCAAATTATCAATAAACAATAAAAAAGAATATTTAACTTTTTCCCAAAATGATAATTCTGGTCGAAGGGCGCTCAGCCCCCAGAAATACATCTGCGAAATGGTGAATACCAGAGCAAAATAGAGAACCAGAACCGCCAGAACCATCATAAAAAAATTGTTTTCTGCCCGAACCAGATAAAAATTAAAAGCAACATAAAATACTGCATAAAATATGCCGGCATAAATTATGCCCACCAGTCCGGATATAAAGGATCCCGGCAGCTCAGTAAAAATTTGTCTTAACCTGGCTCCTTTTTCCCCGGTTCTACAGCTCACGGTTTTCAGACCGGACAAAAATATCGGGCCCAGCAAAAGAGCCGGCAGCAAAAAAAGCAAATTCACTCCACCGAGCAGCGAATTTAAGCCCAGAAATATTATTGGAGTAGAAAGCAAAAACCAGATAAAGCTTAAAAAAATATAAAAAAATAATGAACTGTAAAACTCCCTGAAAACAGCTTTAACTATATCCAAAAAGACCACTGAATTTTCCCGCCTTTCCTCCCTCTTTCATCTGAGGTTAACCTGATCTATCATGGGCAGCCGTCTGAAACAACTCCTGGAGAAATCTGGCAACTCCCTCCTCCTCATTGCTGGCAGTTACAATATCTGCGGCTGTGCGCACAGTCTCCGGAGCGTTCGCCACAGCTGCTCCCAGCCCGGCCCACTTTATCATTTCTAAATCATTTAAGCCATTGCCAACCGCCACCGTCTCCTCCCTGTCAAAACCCTTCCTTCGACAGAGATCAGATAAAGCCCGGGACTTATCAACTCCGCTGGCAATTATTTCAATAAACTCAGGCCTGGAAGTTGTTATATTCAATCTCTTTCTATAGCGTTCCTCTATAAGCTGCAGATAATATTCATGACGTTTCTTATCATCTTCCAGAATCAATATTTTTGCAGGAGGTTCATCTATCACCTTATACAGGGGATAATGTGTCGGATTTCCTCTGATTCCGGTGCTGTATTCATAGGAGCAGGTGAGGTCGGTCCGCCGACGAAACATAAGATCATCCTTAATATAAGCACAGGCTTCCAGCCCATGCTCACTGGCAAATTGCAGAACCTCTCGAGCCAGATCCGGTGAAATCGGCCTGTGTAAAAGTATTTTCCCCTCTGCCGACCTGACATGTGCGCCATTATGACAGATAATAGAGGTATTTAAATTTAAATCTCTGTAGAAAGGGAGAGCAGCGCTGTAAGAGCGACCTGTGGCAATAATAAATTCAAGTCCTCTTTTCTTCAGTTCCAAAATCAACCCCTTTGCCTGCGGATCAATTGTCTGATCGGGTCGAAGCAGAGTGTCATCCAGATCAAGCGCTACAAGTTTATATTCCATCCAGCTTTCCTCCTGTTATTGACCGCTTAATTAAGCAAGAAAATTCCCTTTACCTGACTTCCTCCTGAAAAGCTGCAGCTAAAAAAAATTTTTTAAAGAAAAGCAATTTATAAAAATCGGGAATAGAGGTCACGAGCGGAGCAGAGAAAAACTCTCAGTTAAACTCCGCACCTCCTGTTTGATATCCTCAAGTTTATCTTCATCATCTTTATGCTTAAGAGTTTCATATATAAACTCTCCAATCTTTTCCATCTCACTTTCCTGCATCCCCATGGTAGTAACTGCGGGAGTACCAAGTCTGATGCCGCTTGTCACCCGTGGGCTGCGCTCTTCAAAGGGAATTGTATTTTTATTAACAGTTATAGATACTTTATCCAGCGTGTCTTCAGCTTCCCTGCCGGTTATATCCATATTGGTCAGATCAACGAGCAGCAGATGGTTATCGGTGCCTCCCGATACAAGCCTCATACCGTATTCTTCAAGCTTCTCACCCAGCCTGCGGGCATTGCTGACGGTCTGTTCCTGATATTCTACAAATTCATCGGTGAGAGCTTCCTTAAATCCCACCGCCTTTGCAGCAATAATATGCATAAGAGGTCCTCCCTGTATGCCGGGAAACACCGCCTTATCTATCATCTCTGCATATTCCTCATCACAGAGTATCAAACCACCTCTCGTGCTGCGCAGCGTCTTATGTGTGGTGCTGGTAACAAAATCGGCCTCTTCCACAGGATTTGGATGTAGATTGGCCGCCACCAGGCCGGCTATATGAGCCATATCAACCATTAAATAGGCATCGACTTCGTCTGCAATCTCCCGAAATTTTTTGAAATTGATAATGCGCGGATAGGCGCTGGCTCCGGCAATTATCAGTTCAGGATCAAATTCTTTGGCAAGCATGGAAACCTGATTAAAATTTATGATCTCTTTGTTTTTATCAACACCGTAATGAACGACATCAAAATAATCTCCGGAAATATTAACCGGGCTGCCATGAGTGAGGTGACCTCCATGAGTCAGGTCCATGGACAGGATTGTATCTCCCGGCGACAGGGCAGCAAAAAAAACTGCCTGATTGGCCTGAGAGCCAGAGTGGGGCTGCACGTTTGCATGATCTGCTTCAAAAATTTCTTCGGCACGATCACGGGCCAGATCCTCCACTTCATCCACAAATTCACAGCCTCCATAGTAGCGATTTCCGGGATAGCCCTCTGCATATTTGTTGGTGAGACAGGAGCCAGCAGCTTCTTTTACAGCTTCACTGACAAAATTTTCTGAAGCTATCAACTCAATATTATTCTCCTGCCTCTCGCTCTCTTTTTCGATAAGGTTATATATCTTTTCGTCCCGCTCACTCAGCTCACTCATTATAATATCTCCCCCATTAAATTGTGTTTAAACCTGAAACTCCCCTGGAAAACTTTTCTCTAATATTTCCCTGTATAAATATACTTCAATATTAAATATGATACTCCTTCCCCCTGGCCATCCTCCGCTGTGTCAGGAAGCCCTCTATTGCAACGTGCAATTCACATTTTTGCCGCCAGCATTTCATTTAAAAGATATGATGCTCCGTTCACATGAAATTTTTTCTCTGCTTAAGCTCAGCTTTCGACCAAAATTTTCAGCACATTTACACCTGCCGGGTATGATCCCGCAGATATGAGTAAATTTTGTCCGCCCTGGCGGGCCCAATACCACTGACCTCCTGCAGCTGCTCCCTGGTGGCGTTGCGTACCTCTCCCAGAGAACCAAAATGCTGAAGCAGTGACCGACGCAGTTCAGGGCCAACCCCCGAAATCTGGTCCAGCATGCTCTCTGTGAGGCGCCGCGATCGCAGCTTGCGGTGATAATTCACTGCAAAGCGATGAGCCTCATTTCTAATCCGCTGCAGAAGTTTAAGGGCCGGAGACCTCCGGGATATCCTCAACGGGTCCTCCTCCGAAGGAATAAAAATCTCCTCTCTTTTTTTTGCCAGAGAAATAATTTTCAAATTATTAAGCCCCAGTTCATTTAAGATCTCCCTCGCTGAGCTGAGCTGACCTTTTCCACCATCTATAAGAATTAAATCGGGAAGTTCTCTATCCTCCTCAAGAAGTCTTGAATATCTTCGATTTAAAACTTCCTGAAGCATAGCATAATCATCCTGGCCCTTAACATCTTTTATTTTAAACCGGCGGTACATGTCTTTGGCCGGACTCCCCCCTTTAAAAACGACCATTGCAGCAGCCGCAGCCTCACTTCTCAGATTGGAAATATCAAACCCTTCTATATAATGGGGTAATTTTTTCATATTGAGTCTATCTCTGAGTTCGGCAAGCTCACGGGCGGACTGCTCCTCCTGATACTTCCTTTTTATTTCTGCTCTTTTGAGGTTTTCTTGAGCATTCTCTCCGGCCATAGACAAAAGTTCTTTTTTGTCTCCCTGCTCGGGCTTTTTCAGGTTTAACTTGCTTCCTCTTTCCCGGCTTAAACCGGCCTTAATTACATCTCTTTCAGCAGGCTCAGGAGTGACTATTATTTCTGGAGGAATGTCCACAGAGCCAGCATAATATTGCTGCAAAAATGAAGACATAGCCTCTTTACTGTCCCGGAGATCAGTTTCCTGCAGCAGCACATAGTCCTGACCTACCAGCCTTCCGTTCCGCACAAATAACATTTGAACGCAGGCCAGCTTTTTTTCTTCACTGATAACCAGGGCGGCAGCATCAAGGTTATGCTGCCTGCCGGAGGCCACCTTTTGCCGGCGGGAAAGTTTTTTTAACGCCCTTAAACCATCGCGAAAATCAGCTGCCTCTTCAAATTGTTTTTCCTCTGCAGCCCTTCGCATCTGCTCCTCCACAAGGGCCAGCAGACCGCTCTCCCTTCCAGCCAGAAAACTGCATATACTTTCAATTTTTTTTCCATACTCTCCGGAATCAACTTCTCCAGTACAGGGGGCGGCACATTTATCTATGTGGTAGTTGAGGCAGGGTCCATCTCCCCCGCTCCGGGCATCTCCGATTTCACCGCTGCAGCGTCGCAATTTGAATAAATCTTTAACTGTACCCATCACTCTGTATACAGCTTCCACATCCGCATAGGGTCCGAAATAGCGGGCACCATCCTCCTTTATAATCCTGGTCTTTTTAATTCGAGGAAATTCCTCCTGAGCAGTTATCTTTATATAGGGATAGGTTTTATCATCTTTGAGTTGAACATTATAGCGAGGACCGTGCTTTTTAATCAGATTTGCTTCCAAAATATATGCTTCCACTTCATTCTCCGTAATGAGATAGTCAAAATCAGCCGCCTCTTCCTGGAGGAGTCTGGACTTATAGCGCCTGCTGCTGCCATTAAAGTACGATCTCAATCTGCTGCGCAGAGATTTTGCCTTGCCAACATAGATTACTTCTCCACCGCTATCCTTAAACATGTATACTCCCGGACGGGATGGGAGCTCTTTGAGCTGAGCTTTCATCTTTTTTTCTCCGGGATTAAAATCCTCAAAATTCTCTCTATTTCCCTCTCCATCATTATTATTTTCTGAAACCTTTTCAAAGTCTCCATCATTCAAGATGCCTCACCTCCGCCGACAGAAATACTACAAGGTTCTTCTCCACATCAGTTGCTGGAGGAAGCTATGAGGTTCCGCTCACAATGAAATTTTTCCTCTGCTTCAGTTTAGTTTTCGACCATGAACCTGACCCGACCTTCGAAAATTCCAGGCATCACTTCACCTTACAACTTCCTATGAATTGTAATCTGTTAAACAACTCCGCTCTTTTTTACTTCAGGCAATTTGCTCTGCAAAAATCTGCCGGTGTAGGACTGCTTTTCGCGGGCAACTTCCTCCGGGGTGCCGCAGGCAATTACTTCTCCCCCTTCATGTCCGCCTTCCGGCCCCAGGTCTATTAGATAATCCGCCGATTTTACCACATCAAGATTGTGCTCAATAACGATTACAGTGTTTCCACCCTCTCGAAGCCGTCGAAGAACTGAAAGAAGTTTTTTAATATCAGCAAAGTGAAGACCGGTGGTGGGTTCATCCAGCAAATAAAGCGTATCGCCGGTGCTTCTCTTGCCCAGCTCCCGGGAAATCTTCACGCGCTGAGCCTCACCCCCGGAAAGGGTTGTTGCCGGCTGACCAAGGCGGATATAACCAAGACCTACATCACAGAGAGTCTGAAGCCTTCGCTTGAGGGGAGATATGTTTTCAAAAAACTCCCGCGCTTCTTCAACTGTCATTTCCAGGACGTCGGCTATCGTTTTGCCCCGATATGTGATTTCTAAAGTCTCCCGGTTATAGCGCTTTCCCTCGCATACCTCACAGGGTACGTATACATCGGGAAGAAAATGCATCTCTATTTCCTTCATGCCGCTGCCCCCGCAGGCCTCACATCGGCCTCCCTTCACATTAAAACTGAAGCGGCCCTTATCATATCCGCGCCGCCTGGCCTCGGGAGTGTCGGCAAAAAGCTTTCTTATATAATCAAACACCTTGGTATAGGTTGCAGTATTTGATCTGGGGGTTCTTCCGATAGGCGACTGATCAATATTTATTACCTTTCCTATATTATCAAGGCCTTCAATGCTGTCGTGATCACCGGGACGATCCGTAGAATCGTGGAGTTCCTTCATCAGCCGCCTTTTGAGCACATAATTTATCAGCGTGCTCTTGCCGGAGCCAGAAACTCCGGTAATACATGTGAAGGTACCCAGGGGGATTTTGACATCGATGTCCTTAAGATTATGCTGTCTCGCCCCTTTTATGGTGAGATGCTCCCCGCTGCCCTCTTCTCTCTGCTCGGGAACGGGGATCTTCTTTTCTCCCCGGAGATACTGTCCGGTTAAGGACTCCTCACAGTTCTTAATTTCTCCCAGGTCGCCGCTGACAACTACATGACCTCCGGATTTTCCAGCTCCCGGACCCAAATCTATGATATGATCCGCTGTGTGGATGGTTTCTTCATCATGTTCTACCACAATTACGGTATTGCCGAGATCTCTTATCCCTTCCAGGGTCTGAAGCAGCCTGTTTTTATCCCTCTGGTGCAGGCCTATGCTGGGCTCATCGAGGATATACATCACTCCAACCAGCCCGGATCCAATCTGAGTTGCCAGTCTAATACGCTGAGCCTCACCTCCTGAAAGAGTGGCAGCGCTGCGCTCCAGAGTGAGATAGTCAAGCCCCACATCCCGGAGAAAGCCAAGGCGGCTGCGTATCTCCTTAAGTATTTCTTCACCAATGTAGAGGGAGCGCTCATCCAGGCCGGCCTCAACTTCATCCAGGAATTCCAGAGATTCTCCAATTGTCATCGAGGTAAATTCAGCTACGGACTTTCCTCCCACCGTTACCGCCAGAACCTCAGGCTTTAATCTCTGCCCGCCGCAGTTCTGACAGGGCCTTTCGCTCATAAATTTTTCCAGCCGTTTGTGGGAACCGGGAGAATCCGAGCGATCAACTCTCTCCTTTAAGTATCCAATTACTCCCTTAAATTGTGTAGTGTGCTGCCGGGTTCGGCCATATCTGTTTGTATAGGGAAATTCGAGAGTGCGATCTGAACCCCGAAGAAGTATATCCACAATATTTTCAGGAAGATCTTTGATTGGAGTTTCCAGAGAAAAATCATATTTCTCCGCCAGGGCCTCCAGCAGCTGAGGATAGTAGCGACTGCGGGAATTTGCCCAGGGTATAATACCTCCATTCGAAATCGATTTTTCCCTGTCCAGCAGCAATTCTGGATCAAACTCCTTTTTTATTCCCAGACCGTCGCAGTTATCACAGGCACCATAGGGGCTGTTAAATGAAAACATGCGGGGAGACAGCTCCTCCAGGCTTATCTCGCAGTCGGGACAGGCAAATTTTTCGCTGAAAGAAACTGTATCCCCATTTAACTGATCGACGAGGACCAATCCCTCGCCGTGTTCCAGGGCGGTCTCCAGAGAATCAGCAAGTCGCTCCCTGATGTCTTCTTTGATTACAAGTCTGTCGACAACTATTTCTATGCTGTGTTTTACATTTTTATCCAGCTCAATTTCTTCATCGAGCATGCGAACCTCTCCGTTAACTCGAACCCGCACAAACCCCTCGCGTCGCGCCCGGGCAAATACCTTTTCGTGTCTGCCCTTTCGTCCTCTGACGACCGGCGCAAGTATCCTCAATTTGCTTCCTTCTGGCAGCTCCTGGACCTGATCGACAATTTCATCCACGGTCTGAGATGATATTTCCCGCCCGCATTCGGGACAGTGAGGTGTCCCAAGCCGGGCATAGAGAAGACGGAGATAGTCATAAATTTCGGTTACAGTGCCCACCGTAGAGCGAGGATTCTGGCTGCTGGATTTTTGATCTATAGAAATAGCCGGCGAAAGACCTTCGATGTAATCGACTTTGGGTTTATCCATCTGCCCTAAAAACTGACGGGCATAGGCGGAAAGAGACTCCACATATCTTCTCTGGCCCTCAGCGTAAATAGTGTCAAAGGCGAGTGAAGATTTTCCCGAACCGCTCAATCCGGTAATAACAACAAGCTGATTGCGGGGTATTTCAATGTCTATATTTTTGAGATTATTTTCGGCTGCACCTTTTACAACTATTTTGTCCTCTGACATTATTTCACCTCAAATTTACTATGCTTCCGGCTTGCCGGTTCCGGCTTAAAGTTTCTTAACTGTAAAATCCCTGTGTCAAAATTAGCCTGTCTAATTATACTGGAAGATATCCACCAGGCAATGACAGGAAAAAGTGAATTTTGTTCAGGTTTAATAAAATTTAACAATCTTTCTGTTTTATATATCTCATAAATTGCAGTCTGTATTACTTTTCCTCCAGAGCAGCTTTTAATTCCTCTATTTCGTCGCGTATCTGTGCAGCAACCTCAAACTCCAGATTATCGGCTGCTTCCTCCATCTCCTCCTCCAGTTCTATTATCATATTGTTTATCTCCGCTCTCGACATATCTTCAATATTATCCCCGGGAGAATAAGCTTTCTCCTCTTCTTTAACTTCAAACTCCCCCTCATCTCCCTGAACCATTTCAATGGGACGAACCACCTCTCTTACAGGCTTTTCAATGGTGCGAGGTTCAACCTGATTTTCCTCGATAAACCTCTTCTGCTTTTCTCTTCTGCGTTCGGTTTCATCTATAGCTCCACGCATGGAATCGGTAATTTCGTCAGCATACATGATTACCTTTCCCTGGCGATTTCTGGCCGCTCTACCTATTGTCTGGATGAGCGCTCTTTCAGAGCGCAGATAACCCTCTTTGTCCGCATCCAGGATTGCAACCAAAGCCACCTCAGGAATATCAAGACCTTCCCGCAGCAGATTAATGCCAACAAGAACATCAAATTCTCCCAGACGCAGATCCCTGATGATTTCCGATCTTTCAATAGTATCTATATCAGAATGCAGATAGCGAACTCTCACCCCCGCTTCGCTCAAATATTGAGTGAGGTCCTCCGCCATCCTTTTGGTGAGTGTTGTGATCAAAACCCTGTCTCCTTCATCGCTAACCACCCGGTGAATTTCGTTAATTAAATCATCTATCTGATTTTCAGTGGGACGGACCTCCACTTCCGGATCTAAAAGATAGGTGGGCCTAATAATTTGCTCCACGATCCGGTCGCTGTTCTCCCTTTCGTAGGGGCCGGGGGTGGCTGATACAAAGATAGCCTGATTTATCATTTCCTCAAATTCTTCAAAATCCAGGGGGCGGTTATCCAGAGCTGAAGGCAGCCTGAAACCGTATTCAACCAGCTTCTCCTTGCGCGATCTGTCCCCTGCATACATACCCCCGATCTGAGGGATAGTTTTGTGCGATTCATCAATTATAAGGAGATAATCATCGGGAAAATAATCGAGAAGTGTTGCGGGGCGGGAGCCCGGCTCTCTCCCCTGCAGATGACGGGAATAATTTTCGATTCCCGAGCAGAACCCCATTTCCTCAAGCATTTCCAGATCGTGTTTTGTTCTCTGTTCCAGCCTCTGAGCCTCCACAAGTCTGTCCTCAGACCGGAGTTCCTCCAATCTCTCATGAAGTTCTTTGCGAATAGAATCCAGGGCCTGCTCTATTTTTTCCTCCGGAGTAACAAAGTGACTGGCCGGATAAACCGTAAACTGCTGGTGTTCATTTTTGACCTCGCCTGTTACCTTATCTATTTCCGTTATTCTCTCTATCTCCTCTCCAAATAGTTCAACTCGAAGGGCAATGTCTCTGTATGCGGGAAAAATCTCAAGCACATCTCCCCTGACACGAAAATGTCCCCGCGAGAGATCTATATCATTTCGGCTATATTGCATTAAAACAAGTTCTCTCACAATTTCATCCCGCGATTTACTATCCCCGCGCTTCAGTTCGCAGGACATGCCGTGATAATCCTCCGGAGAACCCAGCCCATATATACAGGAAACGCTGGCCACTATCAACACATCCCTGCGTTCAAAAAGTGAACTGGTAGCAGATAATCTCAGCTTTTCCACTTCTTCATTTATAGATGTGTCCTTTTCAATATAGGTATCTGTCTCGGGCACATAGGCTTCAGGTTGATAATAATCATAATAGCTCACAAAATATCCTACAGCATTCCGGGGGAAATATTCCTTGAATTCACTCGTGAGCTGGGCTGCCAGAGTTTTATTGTGTGCTATTACCAGTGCTGGACGATTTATATTTTCCACAACAGCGGCCATTGTGTAGGTCTTTCCGGTGCCGGTGGCTCCCAGCAAGGTTTGCTTCTCATAACCGTTCACCAGGCCTTCTGTCAGCTGTCTTATAGCTTCCCCCTGATCTCCCCGGGGAGAATAGGGAGCCTGCAGATCAAAATCCGGACTCATTTACTGGTTTCACCTCCCTACGGAAGCTGCATATTACAGTCTACCGCATCTTTTATATTATACAACATTTTAGCCATAAAAAAAATACCTCCCGCAAAGGGAGGTATCAGGCAGGAGTTATCAGGTTAGGGGTTGGGGGGAAATCAAAATATAACGGTTCTGGAAAATAAACTCACTTCTTTTAGTGTAAGGACATTATAATATAAACAAAGTAGAGGTGTCAAGTTTTTTTAAGAAATTCTTCGCTGCTGATCATCTTTTAACATTTCTTTAAGCTGCTCTACCTCCGACTCCAGATCCCTTATTTTTTCTGCCACCGGATCGGGAATATCTCCATGCTCCAGATCGCGTTCCGCATGAACTCGCCGGCCATCTTTTTTTACCACGTGCGCGGGAATGCCCACAACTGTGGCATTATCGGGCACCTCATCCAAAACTACAGAACCCGCTCCCACTTTCACATTATCCCCCACTCTGATAGAGCCAAGTATTCTTGCTCCGGCACCTACCACTACATTGTTGCCTAATGTTGGATGTCTTTTACCCTCTTCATTACCGGTACCACCGAGAGTAACCCCCTGAAAAAGTGTGACATTATTACCAATTTCAGCGGTCTCTCCAATTACAACACCCATTCCATGGTCAATAAAAAATCCTCTGCCAATCTTTGCTCCGGGATGAATTTCTATTCCTGTAAAAAATCTCACCACCTGAGAAAAAATCCGGGGCAAAGTCCTTAATCCCAGTCTGTAAAGACGGTGATTTAGACGATGTACTATTATGGCGTGAAGACCTGAATAGGCAAGCAAAGCCTCGACCAGATTGTTGACGGCCGGATCACGATCAAATATTGCCCTCACATCTGCTTTTATACTGCTAAACATAATAATTCTCCCCTTCGAGATAAAAAAGTATAGTTAACTGCTTGGTTTTCACGTTATATCCATTATAACATTACTCCTGAATCTCTTCAACTGCTTCTTCGTCGGGTATTATTTTTTCTGATTCCGGCCAGTTTCCTTCCTCCAGATAATATTCCACCGCTTTAACTGCCTTATCCAGCTGCAGATCCTCCTCGGTCAGGGGATCATCCTCATAAACAACCTCATAATCCGGCTTTATTCCCTCTTCGTCAATCATGTTTTCGCCGCTGGTATAATATCTTGCAGTAGTGAGGCGCAGCGCCGAACCGTCCTCCAGGGGAAATACGCTCTGCACTGTCCCCTTACCAAATGTAGTATCTCCCAGGACTACCCCTCGATCATTATCCTGAATAAATCCGGCAACAATTTCTGAAGCACTGGCAGAACCGCGATTTGTCAGGACCAGCACGGGAAGGTCCGTCGTTATCATGTCAGGGTTGACATTAAATACCTGATCTCGCCCCTCTCTCTGACGCATGGAGAGGACTGTCCCCTCATCTGCAAAAACGCTGCTGACGGTGATACTTTCCTGCAGGATGCCTCCAGGATTGTTGCGCAGATCTATAATTAGGGCCTCAGCACCATCAGCTTCCATGTCCTGCACTGATCGGGCGAGTTTAGAACCGGTTTCCTGAAGAAATTGAGAGATGGAAATATATCCGATTCTGTCATTTAAATATTTTTCCTCTTCAATTATTGGAATATCAATCTGCTCTCTGGTCAGATCAATGTCAAATTCTTCTCCGTTTCTGTAAATGGTTATCGTCACTTCGGTACCCGGATCTCCCCGCATTTTATCCACAGCACGCTGCTGATCCATGTTCTCCGTACTTTCACCATCAACTGCAGTTATAATATCTTCAGCCTGAACCCCGGCCCCATCCGCCGGTGTGCCGCTGATGGGGGAGACAACGGTTAGTTCATTCTCCCTCATTGTTATAATGATACCGATGCCTCCGTATTCGCCTTCCATCTCCTCCTGCATCTCCAGGTACTCCTCTTCGGTCATAAAACTCGAATAAATATCCACCTCGCGCAGCATTCCTTCGATAGCACCTTTGAGAAGGTCCTCTTCGCTTATTTCATCGACATAGTAATCCTCGACGATATCCATTATCATTTCAAAATTTTCCATTGTGGCATGCTCGATGATTTCCTCATCCAGCTCTGGAGCTTCCCTTTCAGGCTCATCGGCCTGAACGGGGTGAAAAACTGCTGTCAGCATAAATACCGACAGGACAAAGATCGCAAACAAAGCCCTTTTCTTCTGCTTGATTATCACATTACATCACCCATCCTTATAAAAAGTTTTAAGAAATTTGGGATTTATCCTAATTCCTGCCAAACTTTGAACGCAGACATTCTTTTAAGACAATTCCAGTGAAAACCGGCAGTCTCAGAGCCCGACGCCAGCGAGAAGGCTCCTGAATAATTCGATACAACCATTCGAGATGAAATTTTTGCATGACCCCGGGGGCTCTCTTTTTTCGCCCGGAGAGGACATCAAAACTCCCCCCCACTGTGATGGCCACTTTAACTTTTAAGTCCTCCCGGTGAGTGAAAATAAATTCTTCCTGACGGGGGGCTCCCATACCTACAAAAAGAAGATCCGGCTTTCTGGTATTAATATCCTCGATGACTTCTGCCGCATCCACCCTGTTCAGGTAGCCGTGATGACAGCCCAGTATCTTCAAATTATCAAACCTCTCCTGCATTCTGTGAGCCGCCGAAGCTGCAACGCCGGGACGCCCCCCCAAAAAGTACATTTTAGCAACTCCTCCGGAAGCACTCCGAATTAAATCTTTAAGGAGGTCAATTCCGGCAACTCTATCCGGGAGATTTTCAGACCCGGGAAGAAGTTTTGAAGCAATCTTCAATCCAGATCCATCAGGCAGAGTAAGCCACGCATTATTTAACATATAGGCCAGTCTCTCCTCCCGGCAAGCCTGAACCAATATCTCAGCATTGGGGGTCAGCACGGGCCGACAGCTGTATTCCTTCTGATCTTCTACAACCTGTATAATTTTTTCTGCGGCTTCTTTTCCGGTCAGGGGATTGATCTTAATCCCCAGCAAATAAGTCTGTCGGAGATCACTATACATTTCCTTTTCTTTCATCCCCGTCACTGCCTTTCCCGGCCAGGAGTTCGGACAGATATTCCTCAAGCCTGTTCCGGCAGCTTCGAACGTATTTAAGCTGCCGGCCTGTGATTTTTTTTCTGTTGTTTTCCACCATTTTAAAGTTTTGGCATAGATTTTTTCTGGAAATATTTTCAGTCGTCCCTGCAGGTGTCAGATTGATCTGAGATAGAAAAGATCTGACTTTGGGATCGTATTCAATTCCCACGCAGGGAACTCCCCGGAGAGTGGCAAAGATAAGGGAGTGAAGCCTCACTCCGAGAAGAAGATCCAGGTCATCCATCTCCTTCTCAACCTCCCGGAGATGAGAAAATGGCCCGGAAATTTCTACTTTATCTGTTTCGAGACTTCTTTCAAGAAACTTCACCGCCTCTATATCCTTCTCATAATTGAGAGGAATAAATTTAATCTCTATACTCTTCTTTTCTCTGATATACATATTTAAACCGGCTGCCGTTTCCGAAAGATAGGAATTATCATCCCAGGGCCTAACTGAAATACCCAGTTTAAAATGTTTTGCCCGCCCATGATTACAGTCTCCCTCATGGCTGCCCTTTTCCTTTACATCTGAGATGTCAGGGGCAAGCAAAAATACGGGGTCAACAGTCTTTTTTACCTTCCTCTCCGCCAGACCAATTTCATCAATGAGAAGCTTTAGGGAGTCCTCATCTCTCACAGATATTTCATCCATTGCCCCTATTATACTGCCGGCAACACTGCAAAGAAAATTCGACTCCAGGGGCCCCACTCCCTGAAATGCAAAGGCAGTTCTGTCGGCTAAAGCATCGGCCATGCGCATTAGCCCAAGATAATAGAGAGGCGATTTAAAGCTCGTCACATCCTGAATCAGGCTTCCTCCACCGCTCATGAAAAGATCACAATCTCGCAGCAGACTTAAAATCTTCAATATATTATAGCGGCCTACAGCCTTTACTCCATATCTGCGGGAAGTTTCCCCGGGAGAGGCCGAAAGTACAGTTATTTCACAGTTCTGCTTAAGAGATCTTATGCCTTCAATGAGGCTGTATAAAATCGCTTCATCTCCAAGATTATCATAACCATAGTAACCGGCAAGACAGATCCTTTTCATCATGCATTCTCCCGCCCCTGAGGTCGGCCAGGCAGGACATAGTATAACTTTATCCCCATGACAGTGAGGGCGAAAATTGCTGCAGCAGCAGGAAAAGCCAGCCAGTAACCGTGAACCGTCCTCTCAAGAGTCACCGAAAGAGGGGTATGCAGATGAGAAAAGCTATTTACTACCGTGAGCTGTCCTATCAAAGCCAGCAAAATAACTGCGGTTTTAATAAGAGGGGGAAAAATATTTTTCTTAAAAAATGGCAGAAGAAGAAGAAAGGGATGCCCCAGCAAAAATTCCTTAAAACGAGGTCTTACCCCCAGAACTCCTTCCAGCCATTCCCTCAAAGCTATTTCCGGAGCCGGCACAGGAATAAAAGGTATATTTCCGGTCCGCCCCAGGTAAACAACCATAACAATCAATGCAGCAGACATTATAAAAATCTGTTTCCAGGTCAGGGGGGTGGCAACAGCCTCCTGAGCCCTCCGCACCAAATTAACAGCCCCCGGCTCTATTTCTGTTTCTTCCCCCGGGAAATGAGCCATCAAAAAATATAATCCAGTTAAAAATAGCGGGAGGACAAAGGCCAGTTTAACTCCCCTAAAAACCTCAATCTGATTGTAAAATACAGACGTGGAAAGAACAGCAGCCACAAGAAGCCCTCCGGAAAAGGCCACCGCAGCAGCAGCCAGCCCTGCGGACAAAAAGCTCCTATCTCCCCGGATATACTCAACCAGAAAACCCCCGGATACAGCAGGAAAAAACGCTGCAGCTCCCAGAGCGGTGAACTGTCTGAAAAAGATGAGATCCTGAGTAAAAAAAAGAAACAATAGAACTATAAAACCAGCTATCATCAAAAGCGGAAAAAATAATCCGGGAAGATTGATCATAAAGTCAAGGGCTTTTTTAAGCCACAGCACTGCAGCCGTCATAACCAGAAAGGAGCTAAAAAATACCCGGTATGCTCCGAAATGCACCGCGCCCCCGGGAAGCACATTCGATAATTCAAACCCGTTATCTTCAAGGCCGGCCGATATGATTCCAGCCAGTACCAGCTGTTCTTCCGCTCCGTTCCTGAAAATCCTCTCTTCAGGAAGGCCCCGCAGATAAAGATAGCTTACATTGCGCTCTCTAGCAGCCCTGATATAGCGATCTCTAATCTCTTCCCGGGATTGCTCGGCCATCTCCTCACGCTGAATGCTGTGCACTCTGACAACATTATCCACCTGTTGTTTTGCCAGGACACTGGCCCCTTCCTGATCACCAATAAACGGTTCAATATATCCATAAATGAGATCACGATCGGACATAAATCTTGCAGTCTCGTGGAGATGATCGGGATAGCCGGCCACTTCCTCGCCGGTAAAGATTACTGCTCCGACATTTTTCCTGTTAAGTTCCTGCAAAAGGGCCTCATTTAACGACTGAGATGGCTGGTTTTTTAATCTGGCCGCAGGTTTTAGCCCGGCCGCCTCAATTTCGGAGAGCATTTTCTCATCATAGCCGGGCTGCAAATCCTCAAAAAAATCCGTCCAAACAGGAAACAATAAAAGATTTCCCCCCTGGTATTTTGTCGTTCTAACACCAAATAATTCCTTCCAGAGGGAAATAATACTATCACTTAAAAGATGGCTGTTTTGCTCCGGAAAATAAACCAGCCTGCCTGAGACAGCTTCCCTCCCGGTAAATTCGCTGTCGATTGATTCAGAAATACCCTGCACCAGACCGGACTCTGCCGGAGTGGTAATAGCTATTTTTCCCCGTTCCTGCAGGTCATCCAGTGTATGAGCGGAAAGAGAAGCTCTTTTCACTCCAGCTTCGACCAGAGAGTTCCAGCTGACCTCATCATCCAGAGCTTTTATTTCCTGAAATTCATTTCCACTCATTATTATTTCCACTCTATTCCTGTCAGCCTCCATCTGCCAGCGCTCACGCAGAGGGAAAAAAACCAGCAGGATTACAAATGCCAGAAGTAAAATAATCTTAACATCATCATTTTTTCTCATTGCTGTTCTTCCTCTGCTTTCTCAGGTATGCCTCAACAAACTGGTCCAGACCACCATCCATAACCCTGTCCACATCACCGACCTCTTTATCGGTGCGGTGATCCTTAATTTTGTTATATGGATGAAATACGTATGAGCGAATCTGACTGCCCCAGGCAATTTCTTTATGGTCATCGCGCAATTCTTCAATTTTTTCAGCCTGCTGTTCTCTTTTTAGCTCCATCAGTCGGGTTTTTAGTATTTTCATGGCCATGGCCTTATTTTTATGCTGCGAACGTTCATTCTGACACTGCACAACGATTCCGGTGGGTTCATGAGTGATTCTCACTGCAGATTCTGTTCTATTGACATGCTGCCCTCCGGCACCGCTGGCTCTATAAGTTTCAACCTTCAGATCCTTCTCATCAATATCCACTTCAATGTCATCATCCATTTCCGGCAAAATATCAACGGAAGCAAAAGAAGTATGTCTCCTTCCCGAAGAATCAAAAGGAGATATCCTTACCAGCCTGTGCACGCCGCGCTCTCCCTTGAGATAGCCGTATGCATATTCACCTTTTACAAGCATTGTGACCCGCTTTATACCTGCTTCTTCTCCGCTCAAAAGATCCAGAGTTTCTGTTTCAAAACCCTTTTTCTGAAACCAGCGTTCATACATGCGCAAAAGCATCTCGGCCCAGTCCTGTGACTCTGTTCCACCGGCTCCGGGATGGATGGAGAAGATAGCATTGGAATCATCATATTCACCATTAAAGTGAAGCTTAATCTTAACCTCTTCCAGAGCTTCCTCCAGCTCCAGCAAATAGGTCCTGAGTTCTTCTTCAGCGGAATCTTCACCCTCCTGAAGCAGCTCAAAAAGAACCTGGCTTTCTTCAAGTTTCTCCTCGAGATTATCCATCAGCTGAAGCCGGGATTTAACTGCATCCAGCTTTTTGGCTTTTTTGCTGGCCTGTCCGCTGTCATCCCAGAAACCGGGCTGATTCATCTCCTCTTCCAGCTCGTCTCTCCTTTTTTCCAGTTCAGTCCGGTCAAAATAAATCCCTCAAATCAGCAAATTTCGTCTCTATTTTTTCCAGTTTATCTTCAAGATCCATTCTGTTTATTACCTCCCGCAGCATCTCTTATATTTTTCACCGCTTCCACAGGGACAGGGGTCATTACGCCCGGGTTCATCGGGTTTTACCACCGTCTGTACCTTATTTTCCTGAGAGCTGTCTCCTCCCCCCGAAGCGGCTTTTGCCTTTTTCTGACGCTCTTTGTTGCGGCGAGCTATTACATCCGGCTGACTGTAGCTTAAATCCTCATCATCCTGTCTGGCAGGGGTGCTGGCTCTGATTTCTCCTTTCTCTCTCACCTCAACCCTGAGTAGAGTTCCGATAATATCCTCTCGAATGGAGCCTGTCATTTCCTGAAACAGATCGAAAGATTCAAATTTATATTCGGTAAGGGGGTCCTTCTGTCCATATGCCCTCAAACCAATTCCCTGTCTAAGTTCCTGCATATTATCCAGATGAGACATCCATTTTCTATCTATTATGCGGAGAGAAATCTGGCGGGCAAGCTCGTTAAAATCATCCTCGCCCAGCTCCTCT
Source organism: uncultured Halanaerobiaceae bacterium (assembly GCA_964630835.1). GTDB lineage: Bacteria > Bacillota > Halanaerobiia > Halanaerobiales > Halarsenatibacteraceae > Halarsenatibacter. Next base: position 22,730 of record CAZVZM010000006.1, on the reverse strand, counting down.
TTTTTCTCTTCCAGCAGTTTTTCGGCTTCATCTATCAGCTCCTCCCTAATCAAATCCGGTCCCATGTCCATTATCTCATCCTCGGTCCATCCCCTGTCTATGCGGAAGAGCTTAATCTTCGTCTTAAAACCATCAATATTCCAGTCGGAAGGATGAAGGTCATCGGACAGGTACTGTTCCACAATATTGTCGAAGGCCTTTTCCAGCATATCTTTGAGTTTATCCTCTATATCATCGGTGGTGAGTAGCTCGCGGCGCTGATCGTAAATGACCTCGCGCTGTTTGTTGAGAACATCATCGTACTCCAGCACCGCTTTCCTCGCCTCAAAATTTCTCTCCTCAACTTTTTTCTGGGCTCTCTCAATGGCCGAGTCAAGCATTTTATGCTCAATGGGTTCGCCCTCTTCCAGCCCAATTTTATCGAGGATACCCGAAATGTTATCGGAGCCAAATAATCGCAGCAGATCATCTTCCAGGGAAACATAAAACTGGGATGAACCGGGATCACCCTGGCGACCTGAACGCCCCCTGAGCTGATTATCTATGCGCCTGCTCTCGTGTCTTTCTGTGCCCAGTACGTGCAGGCCGCCCAGATCAGTTACACCTTCTTCCAGCACAATATCGGTTCCACGACCGGCCATATTGGTAGCTATGGTCACACTGCCCTTCTGTCCGGCATCTTTAATTATTTCGGCTTCTCGTTCATGGTGTTTGGCATTGAGAACATTATGAGGAATTCCCCTCTTTTTTAAGCGCCGGCTTAAATCCTCGGATTTATCCACATCCACGGTTCCCACAAGCACCGGCTGTCCTTTCTCATGGCGTTCCTCGATATCATCCACAACGGCCTGAAATTTCTGTTCTTCAGTGCGAAAGATGACATCGGGTAAAGCTTCTCTGATCAGCGGCTCATTGGTGGGAATAACCACAACGGGCATGTCATATATCTCAATAAACTCATCCTCTTCCGTCTTGGCGGTGCCCGTCATTCCCGCCAGTTTATCGTACCGGCGGAAAAAGTTCTGAAGGGTTATGCTGGCGTATGTCTGAGTTTCCTTCTTAACCTGCACCCCTTCTTTAGCCTCTATAGCCTGATGCAGCCCTTCACTGAAGCGACGTCCCTCCATCACTCTCCCGGTGAATTCATCTACAATTTTTACCTCTCCATCCTTGACGATGTAATCTCTGTCCTTTTTCATCAATGTATGAGCCTTAAGGGCCTGGTTTAACCTGTGATTGAGCTTAAAATTTGAGTTATCATACAGATTTTCAATGTTAAGCAGATTCTCTGCTTTCTCTACGCCTGCCTCTGTTAGATTTACCACCTGATCTTTCTCATCAACCTCGTAATGCTCCCCTTCTCTAAGTTTGGGAATAACTCTGTTAAATCTCCTGTAATCTTTGCTGGTATCCTCGGCAGGTCCCGAGATTATAAGAGGAGTTCGGGCTTCATCTATGAGAATACTGTCGACCTCATCCAAAATCGCAAATTCGTGATCGGGCTGCACAACATCCTCTTCATTATAAGCCATATTATCCCTGAGATAGTCAAAGCCAAATTCATTGTTGGTCCCGTAGACAACATCACATTTATACTGCTCCCGGCGTTCCTCCGGGGACATGCCGTTCAGTATCACTCCGACTGACAGCCCCAGGAAGCGATATATCTGCCCCATCCACTCCGCATCACGCTCGGCCAGATAATCGTTCACAGTCACAACATGCACGCTTTTTCCACCCAGCGCGTTTAAATAGACCGGCAGAGTGGCTACAAGTGTTTTTCCTTCACCTGTTTTCATCTCTGCAATCTTGCCCTCATGCAGCACAATACCACCCATCAGCTGCACATCATAATGCCTGAAGCCCTCTTCAGTTGATCGCTGCGAGGCCTCCCTGACTACTGCAAAAGCCTCCGGCAGCAGATCATCCAGGGTTTCTCCCTGCTGATGACGCCTCTTAAATTCCTCCGTTTTATCTTTTAGTTCCCTGTCTGAGAGCTCCTTCATCTCCGGTTCCAGACTGTTTATTTCATCCACTATGGGCTTGAGCCTCTCGAGCTGCTTTTCATTATAACTTTTGAAAAACTTCTTAAAAATACTTCCTATGCTGCCCAGCATAAATTTGATCACCCTGTTAATATTATTTATTCTTCTCCAAAACCTTTGCTAGAGGTGAAGTGATACTCGAAATTTTTCAAAACCGATCAGGCTCACGGCAAAAATTAACCTGATCAGGGAAAAATTTCCCTGTGATCGGGACCCTATAGATTCCAATTATAAACCACTACAGACATTATGCAGATAAACTCAAACAAAATTCAATAACTGATGGTGAAGTAAAACCTAATTATAGAGAGAATGGCTGCATTTGCGGGTCAGCCATGAAAAATTCGATCCTAAAAACAAATGTCAGGGTAAGCTTAACCCTGACATCATTTCCTCTATCTATAACATTATATCACTTCTTCAAAATAAACTCAATCCGGCCACCCGAATGAAGGTGGCCGGTATAATTTTTAGCTGCAAACTTGTATTACATAATAAAGTTCCACTCCAAAATCATTGCTTTTAAAATTCTATATATTACCTGGCTTAAGATGGGCCAAAATTTCATTGTGAACAAAACTTTTAGATTCCAGGTATAAACTTTATGAGAGTACATTTAAACAAACCTCAATAACTGATGGTGGAGCAGAACCCAAAATAATTACACGCAGCGATTAATATGTGGGCTCGATAAGGCCATAATTGCCATCATTGCGCTTATATACGACATTTACCTCATCGGTCTCTGCATTTGAAAATACAAAAAAGTCATGATCGAGCAGGTCCATCTGCATGACAGCCTCTTTAACGTGCATGGGCTTTACGGGAAACCTTTTGGTCTTCACTATTTTCGGCTCAAATTCCTCTTCCTCATTTTCTCCAGATTCTACCTCTTCCTGAACTTCCTCGGGTATAAGATCATCCTCTCCATTCATTAGCTGTTCAGTGCGCTTCTGTCGATATGCTTCTTTCTCTTCCTGACGGCGCTCCCTTAACTTGCGATTAATTTTTGTTTTGTATTTATGCACCTGTCTCTCCAGTTTATCCATGGCCCCATCTATGGAAGCGTACATATCACCTGTTTCTTCCTCTGCTCGCAAAATTAGTCCGCCAGCATGAGCTGTAATTTCCACTATATGTCTTTCCTTTTCAATCTCAAGAGTAACCTGGGCTTCCATGGGCTCCTTTTCGAAAAATTTTTCCAGCCTGCTCACCTTTTCTTCGGCATATTCCTTGAGTGAGGGAGTAACATCAATATTTTTGCCGTAAATCATCACTTTCATGCCAGACTCACTCCTTTCCTGTAACTGTAAGATATTTTCCAGCAACGTGTTTTATTGTTCTCTCTTCTCGCCTTCTTCACAAACTCCTTCACATATAAGATTCTATAAAAAAATATATTATCCTGCCGATTTCTTTTTCGAACCCCTGACTTTTGTCATGGCTGCAGTCAAAGCCATCACTCTATCCGCCCCCGCTTTCTTAAGAGTTTCAGCAGCTTCATTAAGCGTGCTCCCGGTGGTAATTATATCGTCCACCAGAATTACCCTCTCATCAAAGATTTTTTCTTTCATACCCTCCGGAATAGAAAAAGCCTGCCTCAACACCTCCCGGCGTCGGGGTTCATCAAGGTCATAGAGTGGAGGAGTGCGGTGCTGCCTCATCATTATATCAGGAGCACACTTCATTCGCGTTTTATGATTCAGCAATTCTGCCAGAATCCCGGCCTGGTTGTAACCCCTTTCCTGGAAACGACTTTTAAACAGGGGAACAGGAACTATAATGGCGTCTTCATACCCTGAAGGCCGGACTTTCCTCCAGCATCCTGCCATTATTTCAGCCAGGGGCAGCGCAGCCCTGATTTCTTCTTCATATTTGAGCTTTCTAATCAATTCCCGGGCAATTCCGGTATAAAATAGGGGAGAAATAATAAAATCACAGCCGCGGTACACCTTCTTTTTAGCGGGAGAGGATTTCCAATCGATGCGATTAAACTTTTCGGGTTCCAAAAGCTGAAAGGAAGCAAAATCCAGTTCGAGAAAGCAGCTTTTACACAGATAGGGTATCCGGGTAATCAGCAGCCTGTCATCACAAACAATGCAGGTAGCTGGTGACGGAAAGAGATCGGACCAGAAGCCCACCTACTCCACTACTCCCTTAAAATTTAGTTCCTCTTTTATTTCTTCCATTTTCTTTCTAGCTCTCTGCAGCGCGTTGTCCACCGACTTTAAATTGACATCGAGCTCATCTGAGATCTGCCTGTAGCTCTTGTTTTCCAGGTATTTTATGAACGCATTATGTTCTAGCTCCGTTAACTTCTCTCTGATCTCATCCATGAGCAGATCAATAAGCTCGCGATAAATAAAAAACTCCTCAAGATCATCACCGTCATCCGAAATTATTTCATTATAGGTCCTCTGATTCTCACCCTTGTCAATGGATTTATCCAGAGAGGTAGAATTGTTAAGAGGCATATGCTTCTGGCGGTTGGCTTTTTTTATAGCAGAAACCAGCTGTCGGTGGATGCACAGCTGAGCAAACCCTCTGAAGGAAGCTTCTCTCTCCTCCTTATAATCTCTGATAGCCTTATATAATCCCACTCTACCTTCCTGAATCACGTCATCCTTATCCAGACCTTTAATAAAAAAGTATCGCGCCTTGGCATAAACAATATCCATATTGGCATCGATTAACTCCTCGATTGCTCTTACGTCACCTTCCTGGGCTTTCTGAACAATCTCTTCCATCTCCTGTGTGCCTTCCATTTAATCACCTCATTTTCATATGTGATGAGATGAAGTGAAAGATTAAGACCAGCTGGTGAAAATACAAAACTGCCTCCTGAAGCGTATATAAATGCCACCCCGACCTCCAAAATAATCCTCATATATTTATTGTATCATTTTTTCCTGCCTTTATACAAATGATTCTCAAAAGTCTATCTCCAGCCCCATACTTACTTCAAATCCATTAGCATGCCAAAAAGACCTCTCGCCTGCAATCAAAAAATCGCTGTTGTAGGTAAGCGGGATACCGAGACCCAACCGATAAAATAAATTTTTATCAGATTTGTTAAAATAATAATCTAGATTACCAAAGACAAAAAGTCTGTTCCAGAGATCGCTGCGTCCCCCCAGTCCCAAAAGCGGTTCAACTGTATCTATACCTTCTCTGGTGGTGAGACCCAGGCGCAGATTTAAATCGTGAGTATATTCCTGGGTAAAATTGACCAGCCATACCCCCTGCAGGCCAAAATTAGATCCATCATAGTTAACAGAAGTCTCAACTTTATTGATAGAAGTCAGAGCAAAGTTGATCAAAAAATTGATAGAATTGATTTCAAGATTGGTAATTGCACTCAGGTCACTGCTAAAGTGATATCCAACGCTATCAATATTGCCAGGAATAACGGTTTCCGCAGAGACAGGATTAGAACCAAAAGCAAAATTCATTATCAAAATTAAAATTAGTATAGACATTGCCAGATTTTTTTTCATGAAATCCTCCTCTCCCAAAAAATCATTTCTCCCTACCGACATGTACAAACAACCTCTTTTTATCTCCTTAATTTTATCAAAAGGGCTGTGCCAATCTTTCTCTCACGACTGGGGATGTTCATGGTAAAGTCCCGGACTACCATCTCTGTAGAAGCCCCCCCGTCAAGATTCATGGCAGAAATAGCTCCTTCACTTTTTAAAAAATTTGCCAGCTCATCCAGAGATATCCCCTCACCTCGCTCTGGCCGCCTGCCATCGACGGTAACAAGCATCAGAGTATCATCCCCTGTTAGAGCGACAGCAGTTCGGGGGGCATTACCTTTAACTACATCCTTTTGAAAATTCTCCTCCCGGGCGGTAATATTTATCTCTCCATTTTCTATCAAACGCGGCCCCGCTTCCACTGCAAATGATATTTCTCCCGGCAGGGGTGAAGCCGGTAAAAAATTATTTTTTAACTCTATTCTCTCATCCGATGCTGCACCGGCGAGTTTATCAGCTTTTTCCCCTCGAGCCTGCAAAAGATAGGCCTCTTCGGGAAGTTCAAGAGGATAATTCAGAGCCCCCCTGTGCACACCCTGAACTCTCTCATCTCTGACCAGTATCTCCACTCCCTGTTCATTCTGTCGGGGAGCGTCCCGGCCAAAATAGCTGTTTATCATAACCAGCTCATTTTCTCCTGCAGCGCGGTTTACACCATCAATTTTCAGGCTTTCTCCCTCATAATCAATATAACCCTCCCATGAATATCTACCAATGCTCAGATTACCCAGATCGTCACCTATCAGAGCGGTCCTGTTCATATGCTCCAAACCTCCCGTGACAACCTCTCCTTCCAGCATAAAAAGCCCCAGGGGACGTCCACCTGCATCGAAAAAACTGGCATTTACTCCCGCCAGTATATGTTGTCCCTGAGTTATTCCAGTAATATCCTCAGCCCCGGCGGCCAATGAACTGCCGGCCAGATCGGGCTCTACCCATAGCCAGCGACTATTTAAGTCCATCTCCAAAATGTTCAGAGTTCTAAACCCGGAAATAGTATGATGGCGAATTTCATTATAATCCAGACCTCTCTGAACCCGCGCCTCCACCATATTTTCCTGCAGAAATATATTTTCAAGTGATGTTACATCATATTCGGGAAAATTTTCCCTGAGAAGCTCCTGCCAGTTCACATCTCCCCCGGCAATAATTTCAGCTGAAGTATCCAGCAATCCGGCTCCTGCGCTATTCTCTAAAAGGTCTCGATCATCAAAACATATCAGTTTTCCACCCCGGCTTAAAAAGTAATTTTCAGTCCTCTCAATGTCCTCTTTGATTTCCTCATGGTCTTCCCCCGGAAAAATGCCGGCAAAATCATCAATAAAAACCACTTCTGAATTCAAATACTCCCTGAGCACCCGGGATCTGATCTCCACAGCCAGGGCGGAGCGAATTTCCTGATTTATAAAAACCCCGGGCTTCTCTTCCAGTTCAGAAATTTTACCCATCACCAGGGTATCTATATCTTTTTCCAGCAAAACTTCAAAATTTCTTTCGCCCGGTATAAATTTCCAGGTTCCTGAATGGCTTTCTCCGTCTATAAAAATTGATGCATCTACGACCATTCCTTCTTCAGCCTGATATTTATTATTTCCCGTCTCCTGCGATATTTGCAGAAAACTATCAACTTCTGCGCTCCGGGTTACCCAGCCGGGAAAGCCCGCATCTTTGAGCTCCTTTTCAATTTGAGAAGCTTCCTGTCGGGTTATGTCCCTCCCCACCTGAACTCTGTGCAGATCATCGCTGCTATCCAGTTTCACAGCGGTAAAGCCTGCCGCTATCAAATTTTCCTTTTTCTCAACTGCCCGCCATCTTTCCTCTGCAGCCAGAACCTGAACTGTATAAATACTATCATTTTTATCTGCTCCATCAAATTCTATGCGGTAATTCCCCGCAGGTATCTCTTCGATTTCCTCTCCAGATAATTTTTTGACAGCAGTGGCTTCTTCAACCTGAAAAAGAAAGCTCTCAACATCACTTTCAAAAGCCAGCTCTAACCTGCCATCATTCTCGTAAAACTCCTGAAGTCGGGTGGGACTATCTGCCCTAACTCCGCTGCATCCTGACGGCGGAAAAACTGCAATCAGCAAAAGGGCCCAGGCGATAAAGAGTATAATTTTTTTTGTAAATGTATATCTATTTCTCATCTGCCCATCATCTCCAGCCTTCTATATTGCACCATTTATTCTGTCGTCCTCCCCTATTCTCCGGGGGTTAACTGACGATATATGGCTTCATTGAGCTGTTTAAACTGATTTTGCTGAGCCCCAAGCCTGCTTATCTCTTCATCCATCATTTCAGTAAAAACATCCTCAGCAAATCCGCCATCTATTAATTCATTATCCGGCACAGTATCTCTCATGGTGCTGAACATCTGATAGAGAAACAGACTGACAAACTCACTGATAGCCTCCTCCAACTCCTCATCTCTACCTTCTTTAGAACCGGATTCTACAATATTTTCTCGCAATTCCTGACTTTTTTTCACCTGATTTTTATCCTGTAACGCCTCCTGATTTGCCCTTTCAGGTGGTATGATTGAACCCATATCCATCATTATTTTCCTCCTTATTTTCTCTCATCAGCGAATCAGCGAATTTCCAGCTCGGCATGCAGGGCTCCAGTCGCTTCAATCTCCTGCAAAATGGAAATCAAATCATCGGTATCAGCTCCCACAGCATTAAGCGCGGTTACCAGATCTTCTATGCTTGTCCCTCCTTCAATTAAAAACACATTTTCCTCACGCTCTCCCTCAACAACTTCCATCTCGGCCCCGTCTTCCATAAGAGTTTCTCCATTATTCTCAACCTCCTGAAGTTCGGTTTCCGCTGAAACCTCCACAGACAGATTTCTGTGAGAGACAGATACCGTTGAAATCCTCACATTATGGCCCTTTGAAATGGTGCCTGTTTCCTCATTTATTACCACTCTGGCGGTGGTGGCCGGTCTAATTTCAAGAGAATTGATTTCTGCAATAAAATCGACAATTCTGTGACGGAATTCTTCAGGAACGTCTATTCTGATGTTACTCTCCGTCTCGGCCCGGGCTATATCTTCCCCGTCCGTAAGATGATCGAAGTTTTCATTTATAGTTTCTGCTGCTGAGCTGGCAGTTCGAAAATTCCCCTCATGGAGAATGTATGTCAGTTCCTCATTGTCGATACGGTAATCAATTGTTCTCTCAACTATCGCCCCCCGGGGTACTTTCATGGCTGTAGGATGCCCCTCATCCTCCGGAGCACCAGCAGCCACCGTCCCCTGAGCAACGGCATATATCTCGCCGGTTGCAGCCTCCAGCGGGGTCTGCACCAGGGTTCCTCCCCGAAGGCTGTCCGCATCACCGATGGAGCTAACCTTAACATCTATCTCATCGCCGGTATTGGCATCATGAGGGAGATCAGCAGTCACCATCACAGCGGCAATATTACGTCCTTCCACCTGATCGGGATCTACCTCCACTCCAAACTGGCTCAGCATGTTAGAAATGCTCTGCACGGTAGCCTGACTCCGCGTGGAATCCCCGCTGCCATCAAGGCCAACCACAAGACCATATCCCAGCAGCTGGTTGCTGCGGGCTCCTTCAATTCGGGTTATATCACCAATATTAACCATCGGATCCATCGCCTCAACTTCTTCTACCTGCGAAAATCCGGCAGATAAAATTAATGCGAGAGCTATCAGGCTGACCGCGGCTAATTTGACATGTTTCATAAATATTTCACCACCTAAAAGATCAGATCGAAAAGAAAATTAAATAAACCCCGCTCCTGCTTATCTCCGATAATTCCTTCACCATCATATTTGATCTCGGGGTTAGAGACATGACGGGAGTCAATTGTATTCTCTGCCGTCACATCATCCGGCCGGATGATACCGCTCAATTCTATTATCTGAGTCTCGTCATTAATCGTTATGGCTTTATCACCGATTATGCGCATATTGTCATTTTCCTTTACCTCTTCTACCTGTACAGTTATATCTGCCTCCAGCGTGCCGCTCCGCTGGGTGAGGCCGTCTGCAGATTCGGAAGCTGTCAGACCGGCGCTGAAGGGATTTATGAAGTCAAGCAGGCCGTCGCCGCTCTCAAGTCCAATCTCACTGGTAGTACTGGCATCACTGTCGGCATCCTGAATTGCACTTGCCGCTTCGTCTATCTCCACCGTAATCAAATCGCCTTCCTGAAATTCATCTTTGTCGCTGTACATATCCGCCGCCTCATCCGACCACAGAGAGTTGGCATTAACCGCCGGTGCTATTAAAATCGCACCCAGAATAATCGCACATATCAACAAAGATATATTTGCTTTAACTCTTCTTATTTGCATATTATGCGCACCTCCGCGTGTTGCATTTTATTGACCTGCATTTGTGATAATTACTACTGGAGACTCGGGCAGATCCAGATCAATTTTCCACAATCTCAACCATATCTTCATTCACTACCTCTGCCTCCACACTTTCTCCGCTCTGCGGATTTTCCATCGTTATAACTTCACCGGCCCTGCCTCTATCCCGGGCAATCAAACCAACATGAACCCTTACACTGCCCACCTGGATGCGGCCGGTTACTTTCTCCCCATGCCTAATCAAAATGGGGTATTCGAGCATATCCCCGGTGAGAAGCTCACCCTCTCGAAAGCTGCGCCGAAAAACCCCATTTTGCATAAGCTTTTTATCGGGATCTATGATCAGCTCCTCTGGAAATTGCTCCAGCTCCACCTTTCTCTTCTCAAGGCGTGACTTCAGAGGCTGTTCGCCCCGGGATACATCTTCGATCAGAACGTAAGCCTCAAGATAATGAAATATCTCCAGAGAGATATTGAAGTGGTCGTAGCGTTCACCTTCCACGTAAATATTAAGGGACTGGTTAACTTCTCCCCCTCTTTTATAGCTTTCGCCAACGGGCCTGATTTCAACATCTCCGGCAGGTAAAAGCATCCCGTCAATACCATCATCCCCATCATCAACCTCAATTACAGTTTCTATTTCCACATCGGAAACATCTTCCACAAATCTTTCCTGCTCCCGTTCATAATGCTTTTCAATCTTATTTATAAAGGAATCCACAAGTTTCCGGCCATCCACCCGCTGAGTAGCCGGTACAACCTGAATAGACCCGGCTCCTCTGAGATCATACTCCCCCGGGGAAAGACCGGCATTGCGAAGATGTAGCTCAATGAGCCGGCGGCTAAATTCCTTCTCATTTTCTATATTATAAAATCTGTCAATTTTCATTTCAGCAATTTCTTCTGTTCTCTCTTCAGTCCCGGAAATGTCGGCAATCTGCCCCAGTTTAATTTCCGTCCCTTCAATTTCAGCCTCATCAGGCAGATCAACCACTATTTCCGCCGAGACAGATGCTCCGGCTGTCACAATTACCACCATAATAACTGCCGCGGCCAGCTTCAATGATTTAATAATCATGGTTTTCACCTTCACTTCATTTAAATCTTTGGATAGATTATCTTCTCAGCTGGTTGGCAGTCTCCATCATCTCATCGGAGGCATGTATGGAGCGAGAATTGGTTTCATAGGCTCTCTGGGCAGTAATCATATTGACCATTTCGTCCACAATTTCCACATTGGACATTTCCAGAAAGCCCTGCTCGATAGTGCCGAGTCCCTCCTGACCGGGCCTTCCAGGTACAGGAGGACCTGAGGCTTCAGTCTCAGTATACATATTGCGGCCCTCACTGGATAGTCCGGCGGGATTAATAAAGTTGACCAGCTCTATTTCTCCCACTTCTTCAACAGTACCCTCCACGTGATAACTGACAGTTCCATCACTGGTTACCGATATTTCCTCTGCCTCCTCCGGAATGGTAATATCCGGCTGAAGCGGATGCCCATCATCCGTTACCACCCTTCCTTCGCTGTCCAGTTTAAATGAACCATCCCGGGTGTAACCGGTAGTCCCGTCAGGCCTGGTTATCTGAAAGAAGCCATCTCCTTCAATAACCAGATCGAGTGGGTTGCCGGTTTCCTCCATGCTGCCCTGAGTGAAAAGTTTCTGAGTGGAAGATATTCGGGTGCCGTGACCGACCTCGGTTCCCACGGGAATTTCCTCCCCCTGGGCATTTGGAGTCCCCGGATGTCTGCTCTCGTGATAGATTAAATCCTGAAAACTCGGTCTCTGCTTTTTAAAACCGGTGGTATTGACATTGGATAGATTGTTGGAGATAACATCCACATTGGTCTGCTGGGTCTTCATGCCGGTAGCAGAGGTGTAAAGTGCTCTTATCATATTGCGTCACCATCCTCCCTTTATTTTTGAAATAAGGTTACAGCGGCGCCTCTGTCGGTTGGCACCGCAGGATGGCCTCCCGTAAGGGTCCAGCCATCGCAGTTTTAATCCTATCTCAGATCGCCAATTTCATTTACAGCCCTCTGAAGAGTGTCATCCTGGGCGGTAATAGCCCTTTGATTTGTCTCATAATATCTGGTAGCCCTGATCATATCCACCATCTCATTTACGATATTAACATTGGAGCCTTCCAGAAAGCCCTGTTCGATAGAATAATCCTCCCCTTCAATTTCTTCAGCTTCGCCGGGGGCAAAAAGGCTATCCCCCTGTTTTTCCAGTTCATCTGGATCTTCAAAATTCACTATCTGCAGATTGTCCACTTCCAGGTCTCCCGAATATACCGTTCCGTTTGTATCGATATACACTTCCTCCTCGGGTAAAATCTGAAGAGGAGCTTCCTCACCGAGAACAGGATGACCCTCCTGGGTCACTATCATGCCATCATTGTCCACCACAAAAGAACCGTTTCTGGTATATCGCACCCCTTCTTCGGTTTCGACGGCAAAAAACCCCTCTCCATCGATGGCCACATCAAGATTACCCTCTGTTTTACGCATGTTTCCCTGAGAAAAATCGGTGAAGCTCTCATCGATCCCAACGCCGGAGCCCATGCCGCCAATTTCCTCTCTTTCATTCCGCGAACTCCTGTGAATAATCCTGTCCGGGAAAGATTCCATTATCCTTTCATCCCTCTTGAAGCCTGTAGTTTCAGCATTTGCTATATTGTTGCTCAGAGTATCCATGCGCGCTTCTTTTGTGGCCATACCGGTCGCCGATGTGTAAAGACCTCTTATCACAATTTTCACCTCCCCTCTTTTAAGGATAAAATACATTTTCAACAAATTTTGCTTTGTTTAAATTTATATCTTTTTTTTTGAGGCCAGAAACCAAATTAAAACAGCAGAAAAATTTCATGTGAATAGAGTTTCACAGCTTCCGTAAAAGAGAGTTGATCAGCTGCGGTTTTCAAATATATTTAGAATTTTTAACAACGGTTTTTAAGAATAGCCTTTATTTTAATCCGCCTCAATAAGAATTTGATCGAGAACGTATCCCGCATCTGCGTCCCCGGGAAATGTATAGCTGCCGGCGCGAATACTGCCCGAAAAATCAAACATCAACATGAGCCTGTTAAACTCAACAAAATCGACAAGTCCCTCCTCGTCAAGCATCTGCCCCACCCTAATAGCCGTCATCCCCTCCGGAATTTCAATGCTCACTGTATCGGTCTCATCATTCCATAGAGAGGGGCTGTTATTGCTGAGAGAAAAATCTCCGGCCTCAGGAGAAATCCTGGCGGGATATCTTCCCTGCTCTTCAATGTCAATCTCCTTTTCTAATTCTGCCTCCAACGGCTCATCATACCTTTGTTCTTCTGCTGGATCGCCGGATCCCATTTCGGGACTGCTGTATTCCTGATAGAGCAAATAGCCTCCTGCAAAAATCATTACTATGCCGAGAATTATAATCACATCGAAAAGAACACGCATGTAAAAGCTCCTATCCCGCATAATCATCCACTCCGTCGACATGCATCTTAACTATTAGCTCAGTCTCTCTAATTCCCATATTCATTTTTTCTGCAATGCCTTCGATCCCTTCCCCCTGCTCAAAAAGTTTTACAGCCTTAAGATAGTGATCGGGCAGCATTTCCTTCTCAAGATGTCGATACTGTTGATCAAGAGTCCGGTTAAAATTGCTCCGGCGATGCTCCTGAAGCTTATCCAGGTCAATCCCCTGAACCTTCTCCTTTAGAATCTTTTCACGCCTGTTTATTTCAGAAATCAGCTCCTCCAGCTCATCATTTATTCTGGCGAGCTGGCGTTTGTTATCTCTTAATCTGCTGTTCTGGTGAGCTTCTCCTTTAGAGCTGCTTTGAGCTTTATATCGGGAAGCTACAGTGCGGTCAACTCCACCGCTTCCTCTCTTTCGACCGCTCTCAGGCGAAGAATTTCTGCGATAGTGCGGATTATTTTGATTCTTTCGAGGTGAGCGATTGTATATATCTACGGCGCCTTTCTCCTTGCTGCTGTTATCCTTTTTATTTAATACAATAAAGCGAAGAACCACTCCCAGCAGCAGCAGAAATATTCCACCTCCTAAAAAAAACCAGGACATACTATCATCCCCTCAGATTATACCTTAATATCAAGATGACTTCCCCTGTCCTCTTCTCCGTCCTCCTCTTCATCTTCCCGGGGGGATTGATAGTTCTCGTTGCCCCCGTCTTCTTTCACTTCCTTTTTCTCCACATCCTCATAGGTCTGCACGCTGCGCTGTTCCTCCGCTCTCCTTATATCCTGCTGTTGCCCCTGCAGACCCTGCTCCTGCTGAGCCTCAATACTCTCTCTCTGCATCATTTCATTTATCTCCAGCGAAGCCTGAAGATGATTGTATGGGTTCAGTTGAGATGACATTTTTTCACCACCCTTACAGGGGTTTTTGCCGGACCTCCCCTTCTTCTTCAACAAAGGATGTGGCATCAATTGTATCCCTGACATTGTAGCGGGATTTACCGATAACTATCGTCACGCCAGGATGAACCTTCTCTTTAACCTTTATTTTCCCCCGCTTTGAACCTTTACTCCTCTGCTTTAATTCTTCAAGCTTTTCCTCCTTTTTAGCTCGTTCCTCCTGCAGATTTTTTCTGGTCTTTTTAAGCCTGTAATACATCATCTCCTTATCCTGAGGAAGCTCTCCCTGCTGTTCTTTTAATTTTTCAAGCAGATTGAGGGCCTTTTCCGCCTTGGTCATATTTTGCCTGTTATCCTCAAGATCCTCCTCCAGCTGAGTGATCTCCTCCTTCAAACCAGGATCAATACCCGCTTCCAGAACTGTGGTTGTAGCCAGGGAAGAGCCCACAACTCTGGCCTCAATTTCCTCTGCAGCGCGGCAATTTCCTCCTACAATGAGGCCCTTGCCCTTGCCCATTATAATATCCCCGGAGGCGACAATATTGCTGTGCATGATTGCATCGGTTACTTTTACTGACCCCTCACTTCTCACAGAGCCATTCTCCACAAACTTAATTTCAACGTCTTCTGCTGCCTCAATCTCTCCCTTATCCTTTCCTATAAAACCCTGATGAATTTTAACCCCGCCGCCGGCCTCAAGATGAGCGGCAAAGACTTTTCCCTTAACTTCGATATTGTGTTCCGCCTTTATAGAAAAACCTTCCTGAACATCTCCGGTGATAACAACGCTGCCCACAAAATCTATATTTCCCACATCCAGATCCAGATCACCCTGAACTTTGTGGACAGGAGTGACAGACACCTTATTCCCTTCCCTGACAGCCTGACCCTCTATGTCAGCGATGAGTTTGTTTTCCTTGATTTCAACATTTTTCCCGGCAGGAAGTTTTACATCTTCGGGAGCCGGCGGCTCAAGCACTTCACCGGTTACGGCCTCGCCGGGAATTCCCTTCTCAGCTTCTATTTTTGTTACCAAAACCTCTCCCGGCTCAACATTGGTGATTAAATCCCTATCAAAAAAATCTATTGAGCCATCTTCCCTCTCAGTTCCCACACTTTCCTGATCAAACTCAAAATGATATTCCAGTTCGGCATCCCTGCCCGGCTCGGGCTCGGTTCCTTCAGCAATAACCACGCCCTTTTGCTCCTCATTGCACTCAACTATTTGCTGGATCTTCTCCCTCTTTATTCCCGAGACAACTCCAGCTTCCTGAAGCAGATCCTCAATATCACTTACAGTATAATCTTCTCCTCCAAACGGTGGGTTGTAATCAAGTCTGGCCTTTAGCCCATCCTCAACTATCTCCACCCCGGCACTGGCATCCTCATCCAGTTCGGGTTTGCGGGGAGCTATCTTCGTCCACTCATCATCGGGATCATCAATCTTCTGCTGAACATCCTCCCAGTCAACATCTTCCAGCTTTAACTCGTTTACCTTTTGCTTTATCTCATAGTAGCTTACTTTTTCTCCCTCGCCAGAGGGCGGGCTGACTTTAAGCATTACACCCTCTTCCTCAAATTTGATCTCAAAATCTCCATCAATTGCTATATCTTCTTCCAGATATTCTATCTCCTGTTCAAGCTCCGAAGGGGCCTCGATATCGAGACTGGCTCTGTAAACATTATCCTTATCACCAAACCCCAGAAAACCCGATCTTTCCTCAATCAGCTCCACAGATATCAGCTCTAAATCAATTTCTAACTCATTGTTTTCCTTCCAGTATTTATAAGCTTTTTTGCGAGCTTCTTTTTCATCAGCTGCTTCTATTTTAATTTTTTCTTTAATTGACTGTTCGCTTCCGCCATTTTTATTATCCATGAGTTATCTCCCCCCTGAAACTTCCTTTTTCCTGCTCAAAAAACCCCGCAGGCGCTGGATTGCATTTTGATGGACCTGTGATACACGTGAGGGGGATATTTCCATCACCTCCGCTATCTCCTGCTGTGTCATACCATCATAGTAATACAAACTGATAACAAGCTTTTCCTGTTCATTCAGCTTCTTTATCGCTTCAGTCAGCAGCTGCTTCCGCTGATCCTCCTCCAGCCTCTTCAAAGGCCCTTCATCCTCTGAGGCAATAAAATCATAGAGAGTTGCCTCTTCATATTCGGTATCCAGAGACAGCCACTGAGCAGAATCAAAGTAACGATTAAGCTCATCTATTCTTTCAGGAGAAAGGGATGCCTCATCACTGAGCTCCTCTCTGGTAGGTTCCCTATCCAGTTTCGATTTTAGGCGCTCCCGGGCCTTAAGCAGCTTTCTACCCTCCCGGCGCATGGAATGAGGCAGCCAGTCCAGCCTTCTGAGATGATCGATCATTGCTCCTCTAACTCTTTTGCTGGCAAAGGTGGAAAATTCTATGCCTTTTTCACTATCAAAGCGATCTATAGCCTGCATAAGACCTATTATACCGTAGCTTTCCAGATCTTCACGGGAAATAAAATCGGGTAATAAGCCCTCCAGACGGCGAGCCTGAAATTTTACCAGATGAAGATATTCCATAACCAGTTTTTCCCGGATTTCTTCCTGACTTTCCTGCCGATATTGCTGCCAGAGATCATAATTTTCTATCTGCTGCTTATCCCGCTCTCCGGGCATCAACTACACCTCACTCCTATTCTTCCTCTGTCTCCAGCACCGGCGGATCGAGAGGGGAAAAATCCTCCTGAGAAGCTTCTTCTTCCTGCTCTGCCTCTCTCCGCCCATCCTTTTCAGGATTCTCGCTCTCTTCTCCGCTCTCGTTTTCACTTTCCTTCTCATTGTTCTGTCTTTCACTGTATTTCCTGCCGGCCTTTTCGGGAGAATGCTGAAGACTTTTGCCGCCAGGCCTCTTTTCTTCTTCTCCTGAAATGATTGCAATAAAATTTAGAAGTATAAAAGCCGCGGCTGTAACTCCCATGAGCACCCAGAGGCTCCGCCAGAAAACAATTGCGAGGGGATGAAAAGCCATGAGACCCAGCAGCACAGTGGTCACATAGGCGGCGGCCCCGGCAAGCAGGGAGGCAAAAAATCGACGCAGCATCTACAGCAGTCCCTTCCGGCGCAGTTTTCTCTGATAATCAAACAGCCATCCCATTAAAGCATCCCTGGTCCTTCTATTAATATCCAGATACTCAAGCCCAACGGCTTTATTGTCGGGCATATCAGGCATTGAATACTCATTTACAACTCTGGAAATAATGGGAACACCCTCCACAGCTTCTATATCGAGTTTTATTTCCAGCAGATCCTCCATTTCAATTTCTTCTTCACCGGGAAGGAGCATCTTAACCCCGCCCCCGCTGATATCCATCGTATGTGTCTCCTCAAAACCGGAGGTAAGGGGTTCCCAGTCATCATCCACCTGCCGGTAAAAGACCTTTTTGCGCACCTCCAGTCGAAAATGCTGGCGGCGCTGAATTTTAACTATATCTTCAGAATCAGGCTTTTCCACGGTGAGAGTGGGTACAGAGTTTGAACTTCTGTATTTAATAGTGGCGGGAAATTTGTAGGCGGCTGAATCCCCGGCAAAAAATATTCTCACCTCCAGCCCCTGCCTCAATGGGACAAGGCTTCCCTCAGCAAAAGGCGTGAGCAAATCGATTTCCTCCTCTTTCAGATCAGCCACCCTGGTTTCATAAGTGCCGCGGTAAGGCCCCTTTTTCACCTCTATCTCCACATCCTGGTTTACTTCCAGATGATTTATCGACATCTATATCATGGTCCTCCTTCTCTCCCCAAAAACAAACTGCATATCAGCTGTCCTTAAAAAAACCCAGCATTCGATACACAAAGCCCTTCATCCCCCGGGAATTCTCTTTTACGGCCCCATCAGCCATCATTTCAGCAATCTGAGAAAATGCCCTGCCGGCTTTAGAATTGGGATAAAGCTGCATAAGCGGCTCCTGCTCCCTTACAGATTTTCTCAACACATCGTCATAGGGAATTAAGGCGGTCTTTTCTACATTTATTTCAAGGTAGTCATTAATAGCATTCTTCATGCGCCCGGAGACATCCTCCCCTTCACTGCGAGATTCCACCTGATTGACTATTAAATTTAGCTGACTGGAAACATCGTATCCAGCTAAAATTTTAATCAGGCTGTAAGCATCCATAACTGCTGTCGGTTCGGGTGTGAGCACAACCAGTATCTCATCCGCTGCCCTGATAAAGTTAACGACCCCCTGGTGAACACCCGCTCCAATATCAAGCATTATGAAATCGTAACTGGCTTCAATGGCAGAGGATAGCTCCAGCAGCCGCTTTACTTCTCCAAAATTTATCCCTGTAAAATCATCCACTCCAGAAGCTCCGGGAAGGACATCCAGACCGGAGGGACCAGATACGAGGGCATCCTCCAGATTGCATTTATTCTCAAGCACATGACCGAGGTGATATTTGGGAGTAATACCCATCACAACATCTATATTGGCCATGCCCATATCAGCATCCAAAATCAAAACATCTCTATTTAGATTCTGCAGAGCCAGAGCGAGGTTAACCACAATATTGGTCTTACCCACTCCTCCCTTGCCGCTGGCAACAGAAATAACGCGGGAGCGATCGGGGACCTTTCCCTCCATCTCTCCCTCCTGATCTATATCCTTTTTTCCACCGGGAAACATTTTTCGTAACTTTCTGGCCTGATCAAACATCTTCATCACCCAGCAAAAATCCTAACAGCGTTTTTGGGGTTGCCTCGTCTATATCGTCTGGCACATCCTGCCCGTAACTGTAATACGAGTAGGGCAGCTGACAGATGCGGCGCAAATTGACGATATCCCCGTAGCTCGTCGCCTCATCTACTTTTGTCAAAAGAATCTTATCGGGGGAAAGAACAGAAAACTCCTCTATAACCGTTTTCATATTTTCCAGTTTTTGATTGAGAGAGATGAGCAGTTGCACTTCATCAAGAAGATCAGAGCTAAATAATTTCTGCATCCTCCCCAGCTGCACCTGATCATCCCAGCTGCTGCCCGGGGTGTCCACCAGCACCAGATCCATATCCCGATAATCTCCGGCCAGTATAGAGGAAAATTCCTCTTCATTATAGACAACTTCCAGGGGGATATTTATAATATCGCTGTATGTTTTTAGCTGCTGCACTGCTGCTATACGATACGTATCTGCGGTAACAAGGCCCACCCGCCTGTTTTTCTCGGCCACGAATCTGGCGGCTAGCTTGGCAATGGAGGTAGTTTTACCCACTCCGGTGGGACCGATCAGCGCTGTTACGTGAGGAGCTTCTTTTATGGAGATGGGAGATGGAGGCATTATTATATCCACCAGCTCGTCACGCAGAGTTTCCAGCTTATCCTGGCGGGTTTCCGCCTCCCGGACGGGTTCCATTATTTTTTGCAGCATTCCCTTTTCAACTTCCTCTTCTTCAAGAAGCTGATAGAGCTCCTGTCCGCTTTCATCAAGGGTCCTGGCGAAATCATCCTGCTGCCAGGATTGATTTAAATCCTCAATCATCCTTTTAATCTGATCAAGTTCTTTCCTGGTATCCGGAGAGGACACCTCGGTTCCGGAGGCGGGATTATTATTCTCTTCTACTCCAGCCAGAATCTCAACTTTCTCCTGGCCAAAAAATCCCAGAAAACCTCCCTCCTTAAAGCGGCGGGTGTTGAGAATAATGGCATTTGATCCCAGCTCCGCTTTAACTTTAAATATGGTGTCCTGCATATTTTCACCGACATATTTTTTTACTTTCATGTTACTTCACCGTCCCGTGAATTTCTAAATCAACATCTGATTCAAGCTCATTAAAGGAAAGAACTATCAGTCTTTCCAGCGAGCGATGTGTCAGCTCCTTAACAGGCCTTCTAATATCAGGAGCGGTGAGCAAAATGGGATCGTGACCGAGCTCCAAAAGCTGCTGCATCTCCGAAGCAATTTTCTCTATGATCTCCTGAGCTCTCCGGGGAGGCAGAGCCAAGTAGCTTCCCTGTTCGCTGGACTCTACAGCCTGTTTGAGTTCGTCTTCCAGTTCGGGATCCAAACTAACCGCATGCAGCTTATCATCGGCAGCAACATACTGGCTTGTTATCTGGCGAGAAAGATTCTGGCGAACGTACTCTGTAAGCAGCTGTGTATCCTTGGTGCGCGGAGCATAATCGGCAAGAGTTTCAATTATAGTCAACAGATTATTTATGGGAATGCCCTCCCAGAGCAGGTTTTGAAGAACCTTCTGAATTTCTCCCAGAGTGAGCAGATCCGGCAGCAGCTCATCAACCACTGCTGGATAATCCTCTTCAAAATTATCAATCAATTCCTGAACTTCCTGTCTGCCCAGAAGTTCGTGAGCATTATCTTTAATAACCTCCGTAAGGTGGGTGGCCATAACGGATGGTGGGTCGACAATGGTATAGTTGGCCATCTCCGCCTCCTCCTTCATATCTTCTTCAATCCAGATGGCGGGAGTGCCAAATGCCGGCTCCACCGTTTCTATTCCCTCGATCTCCTCCGTCGTCATTCCTGATTCCATGGCCAGAACGTGATCGGGCATGATTTCAAAGCGATCAATTTCGACGCCTTTGAGCTTGATCCTGTAGACATTGGGATCAAGCTGAAGATTATCGAGCACCCGCACTGGAGGAACTATAATCCCGAGATCCGAGGCAGTCTGCCTTCTGATCATGGCCACTCTATCCAGAAAATCTCCTCCCTGTTCGGGAAGCACAAGGGGAATAAGATTGTAACCTACCTCAACTTCCATGGGATCAATTTTTATTAAATCGGAGAGCTCTTCCTTCTGAGGACGACGCGTTTCAGCTTCCTCCTCCGCTTCAGCTTCCTCCCTCTCTTCCTCTTCCACCATTTCCCGGGCTAAACGAGCCTGACGCCTCAACATAAAAGCAACCGATCCAACCAGAAAAGCAAGCACCAGAAATGGCAGCGTGGGAAGGCCGGGCACAAAGGCCATCAGAAAGAGAACGCCCGAAGCAATCCACAAAGCTTTGGGCTGATGGGTCAGCTGCACGGACATATCCCTGCCCATACTTCCCTCGGCGGCAGCCCGGGTTACAACCATACCGGTGGCAGAGGAAACAAGAAGAGCCGGTATCTGACTTACCAGCCCATCCCCCACTGTAAGAAGGGTATAGGTCTGGGCGGCCTCGCCCAGAGCCATCTCCTGCTGCACTACCCCGATAATCAAACCTCCAATAATATTTATTATCGTAATTATAATACCGGCGATTGCGTCACCTTTGACGAACTTACTGGCACCGTCCATGGCACCATAAAAATCAGCTTCTTTTCTTATCTTCTCCCTCTGCTGTCGAGCTTCTTCCTCAGTAATAATGCCCGCATTTAAGTCTGCATCTATGCTCATCTGCTTGCCCGGCATAGCATCCAGCGTAAAACGGGCAGCAACCTCTGCTACCCTTTCAGCGCCGCGGGTAATTACAACGTACTGAATGACAATAATTATGAGGAAAATAATAAATCCTACAACATAGTTTCCCGCCACCACAAAGGTGCCAAAGCTTTCTATGATCTCCCCTGCATAGGCCTCCCCCAGTATAAGGCGGGTCGTGGAAACATTGAGTCCAAGCCTGAAAAGTGTGGCAAAGAGAAGCAGAGATGGAAACACGGACACATCCAGGGGTTCGGTAGTGTATATGCTGACCAGAATAACCACCATAGAAAAAGTTATATTTGTTGTCAGGAGAATATCCATCACAGTGGTGGGCATTGGTATAATGAACATTATGATTATGCCCACTACAGCCAGGGCAAAGAGGATATCTCCATTCCGGGCTATGAAATGCCCCGGCCCCTGGGCTGAGCTGCTCAATTCTCCTGTTGGTGGCATTCTATCTTTCCCTCCTTAAACACTGTGAAATCGCTGTCAATTTGTGATTTAAGCTTTTGATCTAAGATCTCAATATATTGCCTATAATCTGATGAATTTTTCGCCTAATATTTTTGGCCATGGACCCGGTCCGGGTTCTGAAAAATTTCGAGTATTACTCAACTACTGCTGGTACCTGTCTTCCTGCTTAAACACAAAGGCAAGGACTTCAGCTACAGCTTCGTAGAGATCTACAGGTATCTGCTCTCCCAGTTCAGTGGTGGAAAAAAGAGCCCGGGCCAGAGAAGGCTTTTCCACCACCGCTATATCCAGCTCCTCGGCCTTTTCCTTAATGCGTTGAGCTAAATGACCTTCTCCCTTGGCCAGAACAACAGGAGCTTCCATTTCTTCTAAGTCGTATTGAAGTGCTACTGCTACGTGCACCGGATTGGTTACGACAACATCAGCATCTTCCATATCTGCCATCATGCGGTTAAAGCTCATTTCACGCTGTTTCTCCCGGCGCTTCTGTCTGAGCTGAGGATCGCCCTCCATCTCCTTACGCTCTTCTTCAACCTCTTTTTTGGTCA
>CAZVZM010000005.1:56429-60385 GCA_964630835.1 uncultured Halanaerobiaceae bacterium | reverse complement strand
GTAAAAGTTTTTCCGTGTAAGCTCAACCAGAAAAGAACGAAGAGTTTCTAATATATAACAATAACTTTCCTTTTTAAAGATTAATTTTCATGAGGCTTTAGCATAACAATAATTTTTTTAAGCTCAATTTTGATTGATTTTATATAAACTTCATTTTTTCGTTTAAAAAATAAAGTACAGAGCCAGGTCAGCTTCTAAACCTAAAGTTAGGATCAAAAAATTCCCTTTACACCTAGACAGGTATTTCAGTCTTCTTTGTAAGTTTGTTTCAAATAATATTTTACATACACTGGTTAAAGCAGAAAAATCAAAGCTATTTTATAAGTATATTTTGAAAATTAAAAATCACCAATATAAAGAGCTCCATCCTGGTTATGAAGACGTACTGGCGTTAAAAGCTGAAAGAATTTTATATTTTTGGGAGTAAATTTAAACAATATCCATCACGCGATCTGGAGAAGAGCTAAAGCCAAAAATATTAAGATCAACTTTTTATAACACAGAATATTTTTTACTGATAAACTACAACAAGTTTCTATTAAGAAATTTAACTACCGATAGAAAGTAGGGTAAAAATCCTATTAGTCATCATCGCCTGCAATTTCATCGGCAACCTGCTGTCCGGAAAGGGCAACCATGGGCATACCTCCACCTGGATTGACGCTTCCCCCGACAAAATAGAGATTATTATACTTCTCGCTTGACTTGGGAGCTTTAAATCCCCGATTCTTCTCCCTGTCAGATACCACACCGTAGATTGAGCCCCGGTTGGAAAGATAATTTTCTCTAATATCTTCGGGCGTCCACACATCTCTATAGATTATATTTTCCCTTAAATCTTTAAGGCCCATATCCTCCAGCTTCGTCAAAAGCCTCTCCTCCAGTTTTTCGTATTCCGCTTCT
The DNA here is from genome assembly GCA_964630835.1 of uncultured Halanaerobiaceae bacterium. GTDB lineage: Bacteria > Bacillota > Halanaerobiia > Halanaerobiales > Halarsenatibacteraceae > Halarsenatibacter. Next base: position 59,482 of record CAZVZM010000005.1, on the reverse strand, counting down.
GTAAAAGGCTCTTCCTGAAGATAGGGTATATGGGGCAGGATCTTTAAGTTTTCGCAGCCCTCCGGCGCTACCGTCTCATCCGTCCTGCTGGATGCTACAAGGTAAATGGTGGGATCCTCGGGCAGATTATAATTTTGGAAAACGTCAGCAAAGTGTTTGCGAGGATCACCGGAGAAAAAGAAATTATGGTGCTCAAGCTGGGGATATCTTTTATCCACACCCAGATGGAGAACATAACCCGAGCAGGCAGGTTCAAAAGAGGAATAATTGCTCAAAAACTTCTCGCTTTCACCGGTAATATCCCGATAAAATGGTATAACTTCCATGTTGGAAACATAGATATCCGCTTCAATTTTTTCTCCCTCACCGGTCTCCAGAGATCTGATATTATTCCCCTCCGCTGCAGCCCCGGTCACCTCAGTATCAAGATTAAACTCAACCCCCAGTTTTTTAGCGATATTTTCCAGACCTTCAGCCAGCCTGCTCATTCCCTCCGGAATATACCAGAGGCCAAATTCGTTTTGAATGTAGGGCAGCAGGGTCAATACAGCCGGAGCCTGATAGGGCGATGAGCCGACGTATTTTATGAAGAAGTTAACTAAATCTTTGAGATGACGGCTGGATATGTGCCGGGAAACAACATCATCCATGCTGGAAAAGATATCAAAACCCCTGAAGGCTTTAAATAAGCCGTAAAATTTGACGGCTTCCTTTGTGGTATCTATACCTTCTTCAAAATAACCCGGCCTGGCCAGTTCATACATGTCCTGAGCATACTCCATAAAATCCTCAAGTTCTCTCCTGTGATCCCCGGTCAGCTCCGGATTTTCTTCGTCCATTAACTCTAAATCATTGAAAAGATCGATTCTTCTGCCGTCGGGAAAAAAAGATCTCCATTCCAGCTCAAGCTGTATTGTGGGGACATGATCTTCCATCTTTTCCCCGGCCTTCTGGAACAGTCTCTCAAAAATATGAGGCATGGTCAATATTGAAGGCCCAAGGTCAAAAGTGAAGCCACTGTCGTGAAGTATATTTAATTTACCGCCCAGATGATCGTTTTTTTCATAGACTTTCACTTTATATCCTTCTGCAGCCAGGCTGATAGCCGCTGACAATCCTCCCAATCCTGCCCCTATGACAGCTGCTGTCTTCTCTTTTTGATTGCTTTTATTCTCCATTCGCAATCTCCCTCCTTATTATTGGAATAGATATTTTTAGTCAGAATTTACCGAGTTTGTATCGGAAAAAATAAATGGGCGCTGCAATAATTTTTTTACTACTGCAAAAATTATTCTTAGTTATACCCTTTCCAGCTATTTTATACTTGCCTGTTATTTAACTTCTATGAAAAGAAAAAATTTCCTCCTAATATACTTTTTATGCTGGATTTAAAATCTTCTATATAAATTTTCTATAAAAACCCCCCCGACTCTGTCGGGGGGGACAGGACAGGGGTTGTGTTTATGAGTTATTTTTTTAAATGCCCCTGAATAGTTTAGCAGTTCTCAAGCAGGATTACAGGACTATATTAAGCAAGTCCAAAAAAATAAATGCGCCTGCATATTCTATTCTTTCTTTAGCAGCTCAACAATCTCCAGTTCAGTATTTTTAGACAGATAATTCGGTATCCTCTTAAAGAGCATGCCTAACCTGAATTATAGCAAACCAATCTAAAATTAGCTCTCCTTCATCATTTCTACAAATATTTCCGTCAGTTCCGGGTCAAATTGACTTCCCGCACAGTTTTCTATCTCCCTTAAAGCCTCTTCTTTACACATCGGATCTTTGTATGGTCTCCCTGTAGTCATAACATCATAGGCATCCACAATAGCAATCATCCGGGCTAGAAGAGGAATCTCTTCTTCCTCCAGGCCCTCAGGATATCCTTTGCCATCCCAGTGTTCGTGGTGGTGTAATACCTCTTTGGCTATATGAGCAAAATCATCCGTGGCTGTTAATATGGTATGACCTCTTTCCGGGTGCTCCTTAATTGTTTGCCACTCTTCATCTGACAGCCCTTCTGGCTTTGTCAATATATCCTCTGCGATTGTTGTTTTGCCAATATCATGAAGGGTTGCCAGCAGAGATAATCTGTTTAATTGCTCTCCGGACAGACCTGCCTCATCTCCAAGTTTGTGAGCTAAATCAGTCATTCGCATGGCATGCTCCTTTGTTTCTGCACTCTTAGCTGCTAAAGTGTTTAGCATATTATCTACAAGCCTGTTTTCTGCGCTGTTTGCTTTTGTGAGTTTATCTTTATACATTCTCTCGTCTGCTCGCGTTAAAACATCCTCAAATTCCTCTTCAGTATTTCTTTTAGTGGCAAGACCTATACCTAATGTGATAGGGATATCTCCAAGCTTTGCCCCCTTGCAGGCTTCCTCTATTCTTTTGCCTATTCGTCTGGCTGCATCTGCCTCTGTTTGGGGTAGAAGAATAACAAATTCATCCCCTGCCCAGCGGGAAACTATATCCTCGTCCCGGGTTATTTCTTTTAATATGTCGGCAACTTTATTTAATAATTCATCTCCCACTTTATGGCCATAGGTGTCGTTAACAATCTTCATACCATTTACATCACACATGATCAAACTTATCGGCAGCTGTCTTTCCGTATCCAGACGCTGCATCTCTTCCTCCATATAGGAACGATTGTAAAGCCCGGTCAGGCCATCGTGATAACTCAAATATTTTAGTCTCTCTTCCTTTTCCTTAAGATCCGTTATATCCATCTGTATTGATAAAATTCCCTCCCCCTCCTGAGGGAGACTCACTCTGGTTTCACTGAGGTGGACGTAGAACTTTTCTCCCGTCTTTTTGCGGCTCACACCTGTAAATTCTAAGTCCTCTCCTTTAATAACTCTTTTAATATTTTTACGAGCCTCATCCCTGTATTCGATAGGAGTTAATGTTTCTAAAACATTATTCCCCACCAGTTCATCTTCACTAAATCCAGACATCTGGCAGAGGGTATCGTTAACATTAAGAATATTACCCTTATCATCTTCCAGCATTATACCCACTGGAGCAGTTTCAAATATTTTGCGATACTG
>CAZVZM010000005.1:0-56329 GCA_964630835.1 uncultured Halanaerobiaceae bacterium | reverse complement strand
ATTTTCAATTCTTCTTCCATCTCTTTTCTTTCTGTTATATCACGGGCAAAAACAAATTCATATTCCTCATCTTCATACTGAAAATACTGGCTGACTACGCTGGCGGGAAAAATCTCACCTTCTGCTGTGACAAGATTTCGCTGGTAGGAAATTGAATCATTCTGTTTTATCTGTTTCCAGAATTTCTCTCGTACTATAAAATCTTTTTCTGCTATAATATCGTTAGCATGAAGATTTTCTAATTCGTCTGTAGAATAACCAAGTTTATCGCTCACTCTTTCATTGGCATACAAAATTTCCCCCTCAGGAGTGACTCTAAAGACCATCATATCAGCATTATCCAGGAAAAATTTTGTCATCTCCAGTTCTTTTTCTGTGTTTTTACGCTCGGTAATATCTCTGAGAAATTCCACCACACCTGAAATTTCCCCTGTGTCCTCATCAATCATTGGATAGGCAAAGGCTTCTAAATAGTCAGTATTTGAGCTTTCCAGACCGGGCACCACTTCGCTTTCCACTTCGCCGCTATCTATACATCGCAGGGTGGGACAGTTAGAGCAGGGTTCATCTCTATTGCGAAGAACCTGATAACATTTTTTCTCCTCCAGAGGAGCATTCTTCTCATACCAGTTCTCCATTGTGCTGTTGATATATTTAACGTTTAAGTCAGGATCGAGCACGCTTATGCCATCCTGTATGCTCTCCAGAATGGCCTCCAGCTGATTTCTTGTCCTTTCTAATTTCTCTCTGGTATCTTCCAGTTCAGTAATTTCAATTGAAACTCCTAAAACCCTGTCGTTACCCGATTTGCTCTCAAAAGGATAAACTGTAAAGAGAGCTGGAAATTTTTCGCCGTTTTTTCTAACTAACTCAACCCTATCCTCCCATCTCTCTCCCCGGGCCAGCTGTCGGTGTATCTCGTCAAACTTATCTGCTTCCTCACTGGAATGAAGCAGTGATACCGACCTATCAATGACCTCTTCTCTCTCATAACCGAATATATTTTCTGAACCGGGACTAAACTCTTTTATTAAGGCATCATCTCCATCTTCCACAGGTTCAGTGATTATAAAGGAGACATTCTGGCTGGCTTCAAATATTGCTTCCAGCTTTTCTCTTTCTCTCTCCCTCTCTGTCACATCAAATCCTACAGCCTGAAATTCCTCTATTTCTCCAAATTTATCAAATATAGGTCTGTATGTCCATCTCTGATATTTGATCTCACCCTTTTCATCTCTCAGTTTGTGCTTAAAATTTATTTTTTCCTCCCGGTCTTTTGCTTTTTCCAGCTGTCTATAAGCAAATTGTTCATCTTCCTCAGACATAAATTTCACAAATTTTTTGCCCAGCAGTTTTTCTTTAGGATATCCTATATTTCTGCAATAAGCATTGTTAACAAAAGTTAGGGTGGTGTCCGGTTTAAATCGACATATTAATTCTTCCTGTGTCTCAACAACACTTTTATATCTATCTTTAATCCTTTCCACTTTATTTTGTAATTCTTTATAATGCGCTCCAATTAGACCAAGACCCAAAAAGGTCCCCACTCCCCCAAGAAAGGAGTTTCCTGCAGGTATAAACCATTCCTGTTGATGGATGTAAGGATATATGAAGGTTACCGCTGCAAAAACTACAGCAGCAACACCTATAGCTTTTAGAATGGTAGTGTGAGAGTTTTTAAAATACAGGATTCCCGTTTTTAAATACGCCAGCCCGAGAAATGTCATAAGGAATACTAAACTTACCTGACCGCCTTCCCAGATATAAGCGGATGAAAGCCCGGCTCCCAGGGCAATAAATCCTAAAAAACGCCAGTATCTGCTCATATTCTCATCAAAAAATTTATAAGAACCATCAAGCAAAAACAAACCGGCCAGAATGACGCCAGCAAAATAAATTAAACCTGAAACCGGCTGAAATCGAGCAGAATATATAGCTGCAGCTGCCAGAAAAGATAGGGCAGAAAATCCCCAGAAAAGAGTATATGATTTTAAGTATTCCTCTCTGCTCTGCAGGAACAGATAAAGAAAGATTAATGAAAAAATTATTGCTCCAGCCGCACTATTATAAAGGATCCCGGCTTCCATACCTGTAACAGTGTGCAACTTAATCCCCCCTCGCTCTAAATCTACATGAATTTACATGCTTTTAATATTATTTTTGTCAGGAATTATAATTGGTTCTTCCTGTAATTGGTCGAAAAATTTACATTCAGGACATTTTCGCAGCAATCTGCTGGACTTCACTGCAGAAAAAATATAATAAATTGCGTAGATTGATATGAATAAAATTACTCATTTTCCACCATTTCCACAAATTCTTCTACCAGTCGGGGATCAAACTGGCTGCCCGCACATCTCTTAAGCTCATCCAATGCCCCTTCCTCATTCATTTCTATTTTATAAGGCCTCCCGCTGATCATAACATCATAAGCATCAACTATGCTCAATATTCTCGACAGCAGGGGGATCTCTTCCTTTTCCAGACCTCTGGGATAGCCTTCACCATTCCAGTGCTCGTGATGAGCTAAAATTTCATCAGCAACTGAAGAAAAATCTCCGGAAGAAAAGGCTATTTTATAACCGATACGCGGGTGTTTTTTAATGCGTTCCCATTCGTCTTCGTTTAATTTTTCAGATTTAGTCAGGATATCTTCTGAAATATTTACCTTGCCAACATCGTGAAGAGAAGCCAGCAGTGAAAGATTGTTTAGCTGTTTGTTAGAAAGTCCAATTTTTTCCCCCAGCTCAATGGACATAGATGTCAGCCGCATCTTATGATTTTTAGTTTCAAAACTCGTGGATTCGAGCGCTGACAGTAAGCCTGAAACTATTTTGCTGGTAGCGCTTTTTCTCGATATCAGCTTATCATCATACATTTCATCATCTGCACTTTTTAATACATTGTAGATATCCTGGTCTTTATCCTTCTTAACAGAAAACCCCATCCCCAGAGAAACCGGCAACCTATCTTCCTCTGTTTTATCACACTTTTCTTTTAATCTTTTCTGAATTTTTTCTGCTTCTGAAGCAGAAGTTTGAGGCAGAAGCACGCTAAATTCATCTCCACCCCAGCGCGCCAGAATATCCTCCTCACGAAATGCTTTCTGCAATAGATTGGCGGTTTTAATAAGCAATTTATCTCCGGCCTCATGGCCATAACTGTCATTTATTAGCTTTAGGCCATTTATGTCAATTATAAATATGCTCAGAGGCAGCTGCCTTTTTGTATCCAGCCGCTTGATTTCCTCCTCAAAAAATCTTCTATTGTATAAACCTGTAAGATCATCGTGAAATAAAGTGTAGTTAAGCTTCTCTTCTTTTTGTTTCTTTTCCGTAATATCTCTGGCAGCACAAAGAATCTGCTCCCTCTGGTGGATTTGAACTTCGCTGGCATTTATCTCTACGGGAATCATTTCCCCTGCGCCGTTGTAAAACTCAGTGGTAAACAGAGCCTCTCCCCGTTCTCCAACAATTCCTACCAGCTCCTTAATATCTTCACCTGCCATGAATTTTTCAGGAGATGAATTTTTAATATCTTTCTCCTCGCAATCAAGCTTTTCCAGCAATTTCTCATTTGTCTCACTTATTTCTATTTGAAGGTCTTCTTTGTCCGAAATATCCAGCAGAAATACCATATCGTTTATATTATCAAAAATACTCACATATCTATCTTTTAAGGCTTCATGTTCATCCCACAATTTCTTGCTGTAAAGCAGGTTATCTATTCTTCTCAGCAGTATATCTTTAGAAATAGGCAGCTCAATTACATCTTCAACAGTTTGAAATGAAATCTCCGACAGGCCTGTATTATTTTTTTCCATGAGTATTACCGGTGTAAAAGAATGATTATTCTGCTTTATTAAATCTAAATCGGCTTTATATTCTTCAAAGAATTTCCTGTCCAGTATAATTATATCTACATCAACCTCATCACAATCCAGTATACTGTCATTGCTGATTTCAAAATCATCGCTCAGCAGCTCCTGCAATAACTGCCTGTTTTTGTTGTTGGAGATCAATAAATTTAATTTTCCTTTTTTGTTTTTGCTCATAATTAAACATTCCTTATGCCTTAATCTTCCAGATTTTTGGAAGTGAGCTCCGGATTTCCCGATAAAATTCCGCTCAAGTTTTCCATCGGAGCTCTTACTTCCAGTCCATATTCCGTTATCTCAAACTCTCTTAGCTTGGTTTCAAAACTGCTCAACCTCTTTTTTAACACTCCAATGGCTTTCTGCATGCCTCCGCTTAACTCTATATAGCGCAAAATGATCACATTATCAGCCAGATAGCTGATTTGATCATCCGTCACCTGAAAATCCCCTGTAATATTGGGGATTTCATTGGTCATAAGAACGGTGACATTGTTATTAAAAAGAAACTTCCGCATGGAATCTAAAACATTTATCAAATCATTTCTGCTCCAATTTTCATCTCTAAAGGCAGAATTAAAAGCTGTAATACTATCTATCATCACAAGCTTAGTATCATTTTCTTCCACTTCCTCTTTGACCTTGTGCATAAAAATCTCAGGAGTAAATTCGCCTCGACTGACTGAAAATAACTCAAGTTTATCATTGTAAATCATCTCTTCTATAGGAATATTAATGGACTTCGACCTCTGTTTTAAGACTTCTTTGCTCTCTTCTAAAAGATAAATCACCGATCTCTCTCCGCGGCCTGCCGCCTCTTTCATAAAGGTAAGCCCCAGAGAAGTTTTGCCCGAGCCGGTGGGGCCAGTAATGATTGTATTTGTACCCCTTTCAATGCCACCATGCAGCAGTTTATCAATCTCCGGTATACCGGAAGAGATAGTTTCATTATTAGCTGCTTTTTCTTTGGTAAGGGAAAAGTCAGGACTCAGGCTGGGATATACCTTCATACCATTTCTATCCAAAATATAGGTGTGAAGGCCTTTTTTGAAACCGGAACCTCTGATCTTGGAGATAGAAATTTTCCTCTCTCTTCCCTCTGTCTTTAAATTAATTATGCCATCGCTAACAAATTGCAGATCATCGTCCGGCCTGCTGCCAACCTCCGAAACCAGCATAGGGGTGGTCTCTATGTCAGCCATCAATTTAATCAGAGACTGGACATTTTTTCGAAAGCGATAGTCATCCTCGGAGAGAAAACGTAGCTGAGTTAGCCCATCAATAAAAATCCTCTCCGGCTTCATTTCCTTTATCTTTTCAGTGATTTTATCCAGCATGGGCTGCTGCTCGACTTCCGGAGAAGGAAAAACATTGTAATCTTCCTCCTCTACAAACTGACCGGAAGGGCTTAAATCCAAAAACTCAATTTCCTGCGCAGGGAAATTTCTTCTCTCCGCATTCCTGACTACTTTTTCCCTGGGTTCAGATAATGAAATAAATAAACCAGATTTATCTGAATCTATATCCGCATCTGCACACAAAAAATGCAATCCCAGGGTCGTTTTACCGCTGCCCGCCCCTCCTCTAACTAAGTAGGAATCCCCGGGAATTAGACCTCCATGTAAAATTTCATCTAAACCTGTAATACCTGTTGATATTCTCTCTTTTTCAGCCACCTTTACTCGCCTCCTGAATATAGTTAATTGAGATTCTTTTACAGATGAATTATTGAATTTGAGCCCCTAATCTGAACGGAGCTTCAAAAAATTTAGTTTAAAAAAACCTAAATTAATTTATGGTTTCGTCTTTATCCTCAGGATGCACCAGATCCATAAATTTCATATTTTCAAGCTCTTCTGTTGAATATCCCAGCTTATCCGACCAGACCTGATTGACCTTAATAAAGTTTCCCTCTGTATCGGCCATACAGAGAAGGTCCGGTGTGAGCTCAATCTTATATTTAAAGTTGACTCTATTTATTGATAATCTTTGTTTATAATAATATAATAGATCCGCAAACAATTAAAGTTTTTTCTTTATTAATTTGAAAAAGGATTATCGGGATTTATGAACAATTAAGTTTACACGAGGGGGAATTGAGTTATGGAATTATCTAAAAGAGGACAGATGATTGATGAATCACTGACGCTGGCTGTAAGCGCTAAAGCTAAAAAGTTAAAGGCAGACGGTCATGATGTTATTGGGTTTGGGGCGGGGGAACCTGATTTTGATACCCCGGAACACATAGGAAAAGCAGGTAAAGAAGCTATTGACAGAGGGTATACCAATTATACACCTGCCTCCGGCACCAATGAACTGAAAAAAGCAGTGCAGAAAAAATTCAAAAGAGATAATGGTCTGAAATATGATTTGAAACAAATTATAATATCAAATGGAGCCAAACACTGTCTTTTTAATTCTTTTCAGGCAATTTTAAATGAAGGGGATGAGGTAATAATACCCCTTCCTTACTGGGTTTCCTATCCAGAAATGGTAAAGATGGGAGGCGGAACTCCGAAGTTTATACAGGCCAAAGAAAATAACGATTTTAAAATAGATATTGAGGATCTGCGCAGTGAGATAAATAAAAATACAAAAGCACTTATACTTAATAGCCCCAATAATCCGACTGGATGTGTTTACACCAGACGAGAACTGGAGAAAATAGCTAACCTGGCTGTGGAAAAAGAATTTCTGGTGATTTCAGACGAAATTTATGAGGAAATTATATATGATGATAAAGAGCATGTGAGCATTGCTGCTCTGGGAGAGGAGATTAAAAAACACACAATTGTAATTAATGGAATGTCCAAAGCCTATGCTATGACCGGCTGGCGAATTGGATTTTCCGCAGGCCCGCATGAAATAATTAAGATCATGTCCAATATACAGAGTCATTCCACTTCTAATCCCAATTCTATAGCCCAGTATGCCAGCAAAGCAGGCCTGGAAGGCTCGAAAGAATCAATTTTTGATATGGTTGAAACCTTTCAGGAACGCAGAAATTTTATGGTTGAAAAGGTAAATGAGATACCTCATATTAGCTGCACAAAACCCTATGGAGCATTTTATGTCATGGTTAATATTGAAAATTTATTTGGTTCATCCTATCAAAGCCAGGAGATTAAGGGTTCAATGTCATTTGCTGATCTTTTCCTGGAAACTAAAAAGGTGGCAGTAGTACCGGGAAAGGCCTTTGGTCAGGATAAATTTATCCGACTTTCCTATGCCGCTTCTCTTGAAGACATCAAAGAAGGTTTGAAGAGGTTAAAAGAATTTATACACGAGGTCAAATAGATCTGTGAACAGAATTATGGCCGCGTCGGGAAGGTTGAAATTTAATTTTTTATTTTGCCTGTAGTGCAAGTTATATAAGCAAGCTATCTGCAGTTTTTATCAACAAAAAAAAATATAAGGTGGCCGCCAGCAGCTTACTTTTTTGCTGACGACCACCTCAATTATTTTTTCTCTGGCAATCTCGCTATATCTCCAATAGCCAATTCAATCTTTGATTTGGGAAAAGACAATCACTCAGCCTGCAGCTGATTAATTCTATCTCTGACGGCTTCCAGCTGATCCTCAAGATCCTCAGCGGTCCTCTTTAAATTTTTCACTTTCTGTTCCCTGGCTTCTTCCTCGGTAGCTGGAGTATTTACATGCTGCGGCTGCCTGACAGATGCAGGAGGTGGTCCCATCGGCCCGTGCAGTCTTCTCCCCGCTCCGGAACCTCTTCCTCCTCGAAATCCCCGGGCCAGACCTCGTCCGGTTCCAGCAGCAGGGTTATTAGCATAGCCGGGCACATTAAATCCTGCACAGTAGCCAGTCCCTCTTCCTGTCATCGGACCCATTCCAGCAGGTCCTTTACCATCTCCGCGTGGCATAGTCATCCCTCCTATTTTTAAGTTTTGGTCATTTGCTCGTTCTGGTTTCATTCTAACATAGATATAAACATATGTCAATAACCCTCTGTTGTTCGGAGGAGGGGAATCAATATATTTATTGATAAAAATATATTGCTTTGCTATTATAAAATTGTAAACAGGATTCAATAAATTTAAAAACTTTTTCAGGAGAGAAGCTCATATGAGTTCTGGTGAGGATCGCAATTCCCGAAATCAGCATGAAAATAATTCTTTTTTTATGATCTTCTCCGCAACCGTTGGTGAAATTTACGACATATGCTGTAAAGCGATAGCTACTTACCTTTTACTATAGGAAGCTATGAGGCGAAGTGATACTCGAAATTTTTCGAAACCTGAGTCAGGTCCATGGTCAAAAAATTGTGTCCCCGGCTCAGGCTGTGTCGGGCTGAGCAAAGTTTAGGGAGAAGCTCTCGCGAAGTCAGCACTATTTTGGACCAAAAATAAAGCTAACAGGAATGCTCACATATTACAAAGCACTGTATAGAAACAAATTATTTAGGAATTAGGAGGTATCATTAAGCATGCAATTACCTGAAAATATTCCCTGCAATAGCTGGCATGAGGCTATAGCCCATCGAACTTCCCGCCGAAAATACCGGTCTGTCCCTATCAGCCCCGAGGAGTCGACTTCTCTGGAGGATGCAATAAATCCCCTGCAGGACAGTCTCAAATCTGCCCGCATTGATTTAAACCGCGAAGGATTTGAAAAAGTAATCTGGACTGTAGTGGGCTCTTACGGAGTAGTCACCGGCGCGGAAAGTTATGCAGTATTTATCCAGGACAAAAGTAATGATGAATTTAAATCTGAAGTAGAAACTGGAATTTTGGGAGAGGCACTCATACTGGATGCTACGGCAAAGGATATTGATACTTGCTGGGTGGGAGGGATGTTCGAGGAAGATGAAATTTTATCCAGACATGAACTTGATGAAAATGAGGAGATTGCTGCCATAACTCCTCTGGGCAGGGCTAAAGAGAAGCTAACTATCACAGAAAAACTGGCCAAAAAATTTGCAGGCAGCCACAAAAGAAAACCCCTGAATGAACTCTGTCATGACGACTACAGCGATGAGGATTTTCACGAACTGCCGGAGTGGATCTTTGAGGCCATAAAATCAGCAAGACTTGCCCCTTCGGCAGTAAACAGGCAGCCCTGGCGTTTTCACCTCATGCCTGAAAAAAATAAAATAAAGCTCAAGTCAGCTGACCTAAAAAAAGAACACGGTGTATCCCCGTTTTTAGATTGCGGTATAGCCCTTCTCCATCTTCTTGCAGGAGCCAGATCAGCACTCGCTGAATCAGGTGACGATAAAAATGTTGAATATGAACTATTGAGCCCTCCGGGCGTAGCAGATATATATCTCACATAAATTTATTCATCATCTCCTAAAAAATTAATTTTTGAATTAAAATCCCCACTGTAATTGACGAACAGAGGATATGCGGAATTTAACACGAGCCTTTAAAAATCAGAAAATACCATTATGTTAATATTCTAGATATGGTATGTGATCTATTTATTAAATCCAGCGGTAGCGGCTGAAAAATATCTCACGTGATCTTAAAATTAATCAAAGTCCGCCTCATGCACATCTTTTTTCCGTGCCTCAAAACAGAGACTTATTTCCCGTTCAGTATTTCTCTCCCGAGAAAGTTCCGGCAGATCATTCTCCTGAAAGAATTCTGCTGCGGAAGTCTCGATATTGTCAGAAAAATTCATCTCCACAAAATCGCATTCCACAAATATTTTATAAATACCATAAAATGAAATTGTTTCTTCGCTTTTTGTTCCCCTGTCATAAATTGCAATAATTCTTTTCGGTTTAACTTCAGCTCCAGCCTCTTCCCGGGATTCCTTAATTATATTTTCTTTCAGCGACCCTTCGATATCCGCCCAGCCACCGGGCAGTGACCACTGCCCATCAAGTTTCTCTTTTACCAGCAAAATTTTGCCATCTTTGAAAATAGCCGCTCGCACATCAATTTTAGGGGTGGGATACCCTATCTCATCAGAAAAATTATCTTCAATTTTTTCCTGCTCCATGTCAGTATAATCCTCCATTATCTTCGCACTGATTTCCCTTATCTGCCTGAATCTTTCCCGGTCATATTTATCATCTGTGTAAGTGAGACCGGCCTGAGCTATAAACTGCAGCCGACGAGCATAATCAAGCCACAGCGGTTCATCTTTCATGTTATCCTGGCTGTTATTTCCCATAAAACATCCCCTCGAATAATATTGTCAGTTTATAACTTTAAACTTATATCTTTGAGGTCAGACGTCTGAGTCGATGCTGTATCTACCTGAGACAGTCATCCTATTTAAATCCCCCGGCATCTTCCATCAATTTTATTATTCTACGTTCGTCCAGCACTATCCTTCAACAATATTAAAATGCAGGTGCCTCCGGCATTGAAGATGATAATTATTTAATTTTCATGCAAAACCGAAAAATTCATCGCTGCATAATATCTGAAGATTTAATCATCTGAAAAGAAAATATAAAAAAACAGCCCCAATTCACCATCCAGGGCTGGTTAAAAAATCAATCCTAATGAGTTTTAATGCTTTCCACTCCATAATTAATTATTTCACAAAAATTATCCTGCATAAAAAAATATCATACAGTCAAAAGAGCCCTATCGTTTGAAAAGCTGCTGCCCTGTTTTTCTCGAAAGAGCTGGATCAGTTTGTCCACCGTTAAAGCCTTCTTTTCGCCGCCTTCGATATCCATAATTATATCGCCCTGGCTCATCATGATCAGCCTATCCCCCATATTTATGGCATCTTCCATATTATGTGTCACCATCAAAGTAGTAATATTCTTTTCCCGTATCAGTTTCTCAGTCAGCTTCTTTATTTTTATGGCTGTGTTTGGATCCAGAGCCGCCGTGTGTTCATCCAGAAGCAGCAATTTGGGCTCAGTCATTGTGGCCATCAAAAGGGTGAGAGCCTGCCTCTGTCCTCCTGAAAGAAGTTTAACCCTGGTGGAGAGTCTCTCTTCTAAACCCAGATCAATATCGCGCAGCTTATCCTTAATATATTCCTTCTTTTTAGAGGTGAGCCCCCAGCTTAATGACATATTTTCTGTTTTGTTGTAGGCCAGAGATAGATTCTCTGCAATCGTCATTTCCGGCGAGGTGCCCAGCAGGGGGTCCTGAAATACCCGCCCGATATATTTGGCCCGCTCATATTCCTCCTGCTGGCATATATTCTCTCCATCCAGCAAAATATTCCCGCTGGATACTTCATGTACACCTGCTATGCAGTTGAGCAGAGTTGACTTCCCCGCTCCATTGCTCCCTATCATGGAGACAAATTTTCCACTCTCTATCTGCAGATCAACACCGGTCAGCGCTCTATTTTCATTGCACGTGTTTTTATAAAAAATTTTGCTGACATTATTTAGCTGCAGCATCAAGCTCACCCCGCAAATATCTTTTAAGCCTGGGCATGGACATAAATAATATCACCAGTATACCGGTTAAGAGCTGAAGATCAGAGGCTTCAAATCCCAGCGTCATAGCCAGAGATATCGAAAACCGATAAACAATAGATCCAAAAATCACGGCCAGAGTGGTAATGATAATATTCCTCTTACCAATGATTACCTCTCCAATGATAACAGACGCCAGTCCGGCGATGATCATACCTATTCCCATGCCTACATCGGCAAATCCCTGATACTGTCCAACGAGAGCGCCGGAGAGTGCAACCAGAGCATTGGCCAGAGAAACGCCCAGCATCTTCATTGTGTCCGTGCTGACTCCCATGCTGCGGATCATCTGCGGATTATCTCCGGCTGCCCTCAGGGCAAATCCGAGCTGAGTTTTGAGAAATAGGTCGAGAGCAATTTTGGCCGCCAGGACAACTGCCGTCAGTATTAACAGTTCATTCCAGGGCGAACCAAGCCCCAGCGCCGATGCTGCAGTTGAAAAAATAGTAGCCTCACCAATCAGGGGAATGTTGGGACTGTCCATAACGCGCAGATTAATCGAGTATAGCATGGTCATGGTCAGTATTCCAGAGAGCAACGGCGCTATTTTTAACCTGGTATTTAAAATGCCCGTAAAGGCTCCGGCCAATCCGCCGGCCAGAAGAGCCGGTATGAGTGTAAAAAAAGGATTATAACCGGCTGTTATCAAACGTGCAGATACGGCAGCCCCCAGCGGGAGGCTGCCGTCTACAGACAGATCGGGAAAATCGAGCACCCTAAATGTAATATAAACACCTAACGCCATAAGCGAGTAGGCTATTCCCTGAGTCAGAGCTGAAAGAGCAAGTCCTATTCCCATTACTAAAACCTCTATTCTATGATTTCATCGGCATCCTGCAGCAGTTGATCTGGTATTTCCAGACCCAGCTCTTCACTGGTCTCTTTGTTTACTGTTAGACTGAGATCATCAGCCCCTTCAATTGCTAGCTCGGAAGGTGCTTTTCCTTCCAGAACTTCCGCTGCCATCAAGCCGGTTTTGTGGCCAAGCTCAAAGTAATCGATACCTTTTGTAGCCACCGCACCCTGCTCAACCATAGCTCCTTCCGAAGCAAAAACTGGAGTGCCTTCCCCGTGGGCTGCATCCAGAATTGAAGCAATAGCAGAGGCAACAGTGTTATCGGTGGGGAGGTAAATGGCATCAACATCACCGGCAAGGGAAGAGGCGGCAAGCTGAACCTCGCTGGTATCCGAAGCGGTGGCTTCCTCCAGTTCCACTCCCATTTCTTCCGAAACCTCTTCAGCAATATCTTTCTGCACCACTGAGTTGGCCTCTCCAGCATTATATATTATACCCACACTTTCTAACCCGGGCATAAAATCCTCAATAAGTGCGAACTGATCATCCACCGGATTCATATCTGTGGTTCCCGTTATGTTCCCATCAGGATCATCCATATTCTCAACCAGACCGGCTTCTTCAGGGTCTGTCACGGCAGTGATTAAAACGGGAATATCATCTATTACATTGGCCGCCGCCTGAGCTGAAGGGGTTGCTATAGCAAGCACCAGATCGGGATTATCATTGCTAAATTTTTCAGCTATGGTCTGGGCAGTTGCCATATCCCCCTGAGCATTTTCTACGGAAAAGTCAATATTTTCATCTTCAGTAAATCCCGCATCCTCCAGACCGGCTATGAAACCTTCGCGGGCCGAGTCGAGAGCGGGATGTTCTACCAGCTGCGAAATCCCGACCTCAAAGCTTTCAGCAGAAACCGCACCTGTAGAAACCATAAGACTGAAAGCTATCAAACCCAAAACTGCAATAATGCCTTTGCTTCTAATTACCATATTACCATCTCCCTGTTTAAATTTGTTTGAATTGTATGGGGTAAGTTGTTTTATTGGAGGCAGAACCGGCTAAAGCTACTGTCCGTTTTACCATCCTGCCGGGGGCCCCACCGGCAGGCCTGCCAAAATTCTTTCCCCAATTACATTTGCAATGCATTATACTAAACAAAAACCTTTATGTCAATGCCCTATTAAAGTATTATAATATTAAAAAAATTGATTTGCATATTTATTATTTATTTAATATGATAATGTATAAAGATAATAGATAATTGATGTAAAATCAGCAATATAGAATATAGGTGGAGTATTCTTTTACAGATAAATGCTAAAATCCAGAGTCAGGAGGCGAGCAATTTGACTAAAAAAAGCATTCAAGTTGGAAAAGCTGCCATGAAAATGGCCATGTCGGACCGCGAAGGTGAAGATAAACTAAAGAAAAAATATCGGGAAAAGAAGATAAGTACCGCAGCAGTTGATTTTGGCGGTGAATTTGATCACTCCATAAAAAAATTGATCGAAAATACCGTTATAGCAGCCAAACGCGAGGATGTAATCGAAGAAACTCACGTGCATCAGGGCGCCGTGGCCGGCGCCGCCCATGAAGCAGTAAATCAAATTTCAGATAAAGCCGCGGGACTCAATATCGGAGGTAAAATAGGCATTGCCCGGGGAGGAGAGCATATCGCTGTAGCCTTCTTTTTTGGCGTAGGCATGCTCAACCTAAATGAAGTGGCGGTGGGGCTGAGCCATCGCACAATATCGTCTGATTAATATAACTAAAATTAGGATTTCATACAATATCTATCAACAACAGGGAGAACCAGTTTTTAAGATTTATTGAAACCAATTTAAATTAAGGAGCAGTGAAATGATGAAAATAACTTTGAGATCTAATGCCAGAGATTATATTCAAAACCGCGGTATTGACCCAGAAAGTTATCACTTTAAAATATCGCTTGCGGACATGAGCTGAAAAGGAGCCAGATACGGCCTGGCTCTGGTAGAGCCCAAAAATAATGATTTTGCAGCAGCTAAGGATATGGAGACCAGAGAAGTGGATAATATCACTTTTATCTACCTTCCGGAGGTCAGATATTCAGCCAATCACATAATTATTTCAACGAAAGAAATATGGGGAGAGGAAAAACTCATTCTGTATAATGAAAGTTATGCTCCCGAACTGGATTTAAAGCCGGAAAAATACTCAACTTCGCTGGAAGTTTTTGATTAATCAACTCCTCCCGCGATTAATGAAATTTTACTCTGTTTAAGCTTCAATTTAGCTCATAATCAGGACGTATTCCCTATCATTTTTACAAATTTTTCTGCCAGTTCAGGATCAAATTGGCTGCCCGCACAGTCCTCTATTTCTTTTAAAGCCTCTTCTCTGGAAACGGCTTCTTTATAAGGACGACCCGAAGTCATTACATCATATGCATCTACAATTGCTATAATTCTGGAAAGCAGGGGAATGTCTTTCTTCGCCAGTCCATCGGGATAACCCTCTCCGTTCCACTTTTCGTGATGATGCAGTATGGCTTCGGCTACGGGGGCAAATTCCTCGGCTGCCGAGGCAATATTGTAACCTCTTTCTGGATGCTTTTTTATTTTCTCCCATTCATCCTCCGATAGTTTTCCGGGCTTCCTCAATATTTCCTCCGAAATCGTCGCTTTTCCTATATCGTGCAGGGTAGCCAGAAGAGAGAGGTTATTTAACTCGCCATTGCTCAACTCTATTTTCTCTCCCAGCCTGTGAGCAAGATTCGTCATTCTTAGCGCATGTTCTTTAGTCTCATCAGATTTGGCCGCCAGAGTATTCAACATATTCTGCACGAGTTTATTTTGTCCGCTTTCTCTCTTTGTTAGCTTATTTCTAAGCATGTTATCTTCTGCTTCACGCAAAATCTCAAAAATTTCCTTCTCCGCTTCATTACTACCGCCAACTCCCAGGCCCAGTGAAACGGGAATTTCATCTTCGATTTTTACATTTTCATGATTTTCCTCTATGCGCTGGCAGATATCACGGGCTATCTCAAGTTTGGTATCGGGAAGCAGTATCACAAATTCATCACCGCTCCACCTTCCGACTATATCCCGATCTCTAACGTTATTTTGCATCAATCCCGCCACAGAAACAAGCACTCTGTCGCCCACTTCAGAACCATATGTTTCATTTATTAATCTGAGTCCGTTTATATCACAGGTTATTATGCTGATGGGATAACTCCCCTCATAGTCAAGATCTTCCATCCTATTTTCCAGATAATTTCGGTTGTACAGGCCGGTCAGTTCATCATGATATGTTTTATACTCCAGTTCTCTATCCGCTTTTATCTTTTCTGTAATGTCCCGGACAAAATTAAATTCGTACTCCTTTCCCCCAAAATTGACATAATGACTTGTCACCTTCACCGGAAATATTTCCCCATCCTTTGTCCTGTGATGACTCTCAAAAGTTATATATTCTTCATTTTTTAATCTCCGCCAGTGTTTCTCTCTGTCGGGCGGATTATGGACTACCGTTTCATAGACATGCCGGCCTATTAACTCCTCTTTTTCATATCCGGTCTGTGCAACCACTCTATCATTAGCATATTTAATAATTCCCTCTGGACTTACCCTATACACACCAATGCTGGCTTTATCTATGGCAAATTGAGTCTTTTTCAGTTCACGCTCTGCTTTATTTTGTTCGCGGACTACCTGCGTCAGGCTCAGCTTAAAAAGCCTGCGCTCGGTTATATTTTCATGTATAACTATGGCCCCATTTTCTAGAGGTCTTATCCACATTTTGAACCAGCGGCAACTCCCCTGAGAATGACAGGGATATTCTATAGAAAACTCCTTTTCTTTCCCGGCCAAAACAGCTTTTATTCCCTTTTCAGCCTGCCGGACCTTATCACAATCTTTTCCATTTTCAAAATCGATTGCCTCAAAATAATTGATATCGTGACCAGATTTTTCGGGGACTAAATTATTGCCACGGGCAAACTCCTCCCATTTTTCATTAACAGTGATGATATAGCCCTCCTCATCCAGCACCCCGGTTATGTGAGGAAGAGAATCCAGAATACTCTTGAGATTTGTTCCCTTTTTAAAACTCTCCCAGTCCAAATTCATCCCCTCCAGAATCCCTCATAATCCTTTAGTTTCAGAGATTAACTCAAGCCGAGCAACTCAAATTTAGCCTACTAAATTACAGCTAAATCCTTTAATTTAGCATTTCAGATAGTAACGCTTAAAAAAATCATTTTTTCGCAGTTTAATTGAAAAGCTGTCTAATATGCCGGGTATTATAATTTCTAAATAAAGATTATATTTCATGAATCATATAATAATTTGATTTGAAAAAAGCAAGTTAGTATATAAAATATATTTGTTTATATGTTTTAAATATAACACAATCAAATTTCAATTACAATAATAATTAATGACGAAAATTTAAACATCTCATCCTAACAGGCTGTAGTTTCTATTTTATTTGTTCCTATTAAACTTTATCAAAATATCATCCAAGCGGGTGATAGACCAGGCTCTAAACTGGAGATCACCAATTTGAGGCGGGAAAATAGTCGATATTTTCGCCGGGCTCGCCCGGGGATGGAAATTCACAAAATGGCCCGGAAAGATGCAGCAGAAATCAATATCGAATTGGATAAAAATTGCCTCCACCTTCTCCTTTTCTTTCTGGAGTAGGTGGAGGTTTTTTCAATTCCTGTGTATAGAAGGGAGTATAGTTCTGAAATTTTGAGAGATGGACTTTAAGCAGTGCAGCCTTATTTTGTATTTTGCATAAAATATAGCCTGTGATAAGAACTATCATAAGCAGCATATATTACTTTTTTCCTCATCGTGGCTATATTTTCCGCCATTTCAAAGTCTGTAAATCTATCTTTATTTGCATCTTTATTAATAATATCTTCCCATTTTTCAATCCTGCCGGTTTTATCCTCCATCTCCAGCATGACAAAGTTCTCATTTTTAACCGTTCTAACTTTAATCTCCAGATTTTCCTTTTCGCCAGGTAAATATTTATTAAAATTTTGTGTCATATCCTCCCAGATTGGAGGAAAATTTCTGTCAACGTGCTCTTTGATATCATAAGTCTTCTGCTGCAGATCATCTTCACCATCCAGGTCCCACTGCTTTATATCACCCTCCGGGCGACTTAAAACCATAAATGTAACATCATCGCCAGCCCTATTATCCCCGATAAAATCAAAGAAATCCTTTTTAAGTGCCTGCTTAAAAAAAGGAGAAGGTAAATGTTTAAAGTTATTCAAAACTTCATTAAGGCGCACATCATAATACATCTCGGAATCCCGCCCCTCTTCATAAAGGCCATCCGTTGAAAGAAGCAGAGTATCGTTTTCTTCGAAAGAAATTTTTCTTTCAGGACGAACATCTTTCATCATCCCCAGGCCGGTTGAAACAGGGAAGCCCCCCATGGAGATTTCCTCTATCTCCTGATAGGGATTAATCTTAAAACCCGGAAAATGCAGTCCTCCCGCGCTGTATGAAAGGGTGTAATTGTTAAAATCCAGCAGCCCCAGAAATAGGCAGACGAGATAATCATCGGGAAAACCTTCATTTTGATACTGCCGGTCTATATAATTCATCAGCTCCTGCGGTGAAACCTTTTCTCCGGGATTATGTCTCATTTTAAAATAATTTTCTATGGTGTCATTTATAAAGATAGAAAGAAGAGTGCTATCGATCCCATGTCCGGAAACATCAAAAAAATAAATAAGATACTGATTTAAGAGATCATCCATGGCCCCGTGGTCAATCTTAAAAATATTGTAATAATCCCCGCCGGTGTATTCAGCCGGCTGATAATAGGCGCTTATGAAAACATCGCGGGGTTGAGGAAGCTTATCAGGCAGAAGCCTTTTATGAACTCTGCGGGCTTTTGTCATTTTATTTTCCAGATTTTCTTCAAGTTCCTCAATTTCGTTTTCAAGTTTATCTATCTCTTCTTTTTGTGAAATGATTTTTTTCTGACTAAAATCAACTTCGTTTACCCCTCTATACAGGGTCAATATTAATACAAGTATTATCGCATTGAGCAGCAAATAAACTATTTGGGGAGAAATGATAGCGTTATAAATAAACGCTATCAGTGAAACAACGATTAAGAGACGAAGAAATATTTTTGCCCATCCGGCCGATCTGCTAAAAATGATATTTTTCACTTTCATAAATATCTTTTCCTCTCCCAATAACTGCGAAATCCTATACAATACTTTTTAACCTGGCAGGAATAACCATTATGAATGTGCACTCAAACAGATTCAACAACTAATGTGGAAAATAAACAATTATATTTATCTCATGAGTATTATAGGACAATTTGCATGATATATCAAGAAAATCATCGCTCAGAGGACCCCTGGATCTCATCAGAAACTCGTTCAAAGAAAAGTCAGACTGGCATTGACAGGGAACATTAATAATTTTGAAACAATTGACAGAAACACCTGTGTAGTATAGAATAATTTATGAGAAATTAATAACAATAGTAGAATTCATTTTCCCCGAGGAGGAACTAAGATGAAGAAAAAACTTGTTGTATATTTTCTGGCTTTTATTTTGATTATCTCATTTGCTTTTGCCGACAGCTTACTGGCTGAAGACAACTTTTTATGGAGGCTCAGCGGCCCCGAGGGTAATTTTTATTTATTGGGCTCGTTTCATTACATGCCAGCTGATTCTTATCCCCTTGACGATGTAATTTATGATAGTCTGGAAAAATCAGACATATTGGCCGTAGAGATTGATATTACCGAAATTGATGAATTTGAGCTGCAGCAGTACATTATGGAAGAAGGGATACTGGGAGAAAATAGGGAGTTAAAAAATAAAATTTCTGCCGATATATATGAAGAGGTCATCGATATAGGAAAACAATATGGTATTCCAGAGGAAAATATGAATGATTTTGCTCCCTGGTATGCCTCCCAGACAATTGCAGGTTTTGCCCTGGAAGAGATTGGCATGGAGGCGGCAGAGGGTGTTGATATTCACCTGATTGATAAAGCTAAGGAGATGGAAAAAGAGATTTTTGAACTGGAAACCATGCTTGACCAGCTGGATTATTTAGCTGAAATGGAATTAGATCTTCAGCGAGCTGTCCTGCGAGATACCGTTGAAGAGCTGGACTACGACCTGAGCAGAGTAAAAGATGCTGTAACTGCCTGGGAAACCGGAGAAGTGGAGCCGGTGCGTGAGTTTCTCTTCGAACGCCGCGATAAATCTCCAGAGATGGAAGAGTACTATGCCATAATGTTCGATGAGAGAGAAGTGAAAATGAGAGATGGTATTCTCTCTCTACTCGAAGACGATAAAAAGCCTTTTGTTGTGGTTGGCAGCGGCCATGTTATTAATGATGCCGGACTGCTTCATCTTTTTGATGAAATGGATTATGAAATTGAACAGCTGTAGATTTACCTGACTTAGCTAAGGCTCCTGACTCAGCTAAAGCTAAGGCAGTAACTCTCGCAAAGAAAAAACTGTTTTGAAAGTAAATATAATATTTTTAGTGTTAACCAATAGAAACAAAATTTATATTCTAAAATTTATTGCCCCGGGTTATAAAGATCATGGGATAACCCGGGGTTAATATGTTTGATTAATCATACTTTTAGCAATCAACAATGTCCCGGGCTAATTTTATCTGCTGAGAAGCTTTAATATTTCAGATATCCAGCAGCTCTGAGGTCGACCTAACATCTTTGTCTCCGCGCCCGGAAAGATTAACAACAATAATTTTCTCTCTATCCAGCTTCGGAGCCAGCCGGGAAAGATAGGCGAGCGCATGAGAGCTTTCCAGCGCCGGAATTATACCCTCCAATTCCGATAACTCATGAAAAGCGGCAAGGGCCTCCTCATCCGTAACTGCTTCGTAACTGGCCCGCCCTGTCTCCTTCATATAGCTGTGCTCGGGACCAACTCCGGGATAATCAAGACCTGCGGCCAGCGAATGTACGGATGAAGCTTCTCCATCTTCAGACTGAAGCAGATAGCTTTTAAAACCGTGTTTTACCCCGGGTTTTCCTTCCGTTAAGGTGGCAGCATGCTCACCCTCTTTGCTGCTTTTTCCTCCAGCTTCCAGCCCGATAAACTCAACTCCTTCTTCCTCGAGAAAGGGATGGAAAAGCCCGATGGCATTGCTTCCCCCACCAACACAGGCCAGAAGGTAATCCGGCATTCTATTTTCTTTTTGTGAAATCTGCTCTTTTACCTCTTCTCCTATCACAGATTGAAAATCTCTCACCATGGTGGGATAGGGATGAGGTCCCACTGCAGACCCCAGAAGATAATATGTATCATCCAGATTTTCCACCCAGTATTCCAGGGCGGCATCTACAGCTTCAGCCAGCCCAGCATTTCCCTCTGTCACGGAATTAACTTCAGCGCCCAAAAGCTTCATTCGATAGGCATTTAGCTCCTGTCTTTCCACATCCTTTTTGCCCATGAAAATTTCACATTCCAGGCCAAACATTGCTGCAGCAGTGGCCGTAGCAACTCCATGCTGTCCCGCACCGGTCTCGGCAACCAGCCGATTTTTACCCATCCGCTTTGCCAGCAGGCACTGCCCCAGGGTATTATTAATTTTGTGCGCCCCCATGTGATTTAAGTCCTCACGTTTCAAATATATTTTTGCTCCTCCAAACTTTTTCGTCAATCTCTCCGCAAAGTACAGAGGAGTAGGTCTGCCCACATTTTCCTTTAAATAATAGTAAAGATTGTCCTGAAACTCCTGATCCTCCCTGTGCTGAAAATAGGCGTTTTTTAATTCGGACAGGGCAGGTTTTAACCCTTCTGGAACAAAACTGCCTCCAAATTCACCGAAAAAACCTTCTTCTTTCCTGGCTTCATTATTTCGGGTGGCATCCATTTTTTCTGATTTTTTCATTGCTATTTCCCCCTGTAAATAATTTTTTTATAATTGAATATGAAATTTCCTAAAAAAATAACTATCTGCAATCAAAATCAGCATTGAATAGAGAGATATTATAATAGTATTACTGTGCTTTTGAAGAAATAAAAAAAGCTCGGACGCCGGCCCGATGAGATGAAATCAAAATATTACCCGTGCTTTATCACATACAAACAGTGCTAAAAAAATATCACGGGAGTTTTCTGCGTAACTAATATGGTGAATATACTAAACCGACAAACATATATTCACACAATTAAACTCAGCTGCTCTCATCTCATCTGACCTGGCTCGGCTCATCTCGACTCATTTTCTGCGCTTTTTTGTTAACTTTTTTCACAACTTTACATGCTTTAATATTTTTTAGTATATAACCCCCTTTCTGCCTAATTATATTTAGAAATCTTCTCCAAAATCATTGGTGAAATTTACAACATATGCTGCAAAGCGATAGCTACTCACCTTTTATTATAGGAAGCTATGAGGCGAAATGATACTCGAAATTTTTTTGAAACCCGGGTCAGGTCCATGGCCAAAAAAAGTGTCCCCGGCTCAGAATATGCCGGTCTGAACGTGAGCTCAGGGAAGAGTCCTCGCAAAGGAAACGCAATTTTTGGCTGAAAACTAAATGTAAGCAGAGAAAAATTTCATTGTGAGCAAATCTTTATATCTCCCAGTATAATTTGATAAGCTAATTTTGACACAAAGACTTAACAACTAAAAGCAAGCATAAAGCTGTATTTTTTTATTAGTTAATTGGTTAAAATATATAATATCTTATTATCTCCATTCTGTCAAATAATTATTCTTTTATATATCCTGCTTATGTAACTTTTAATTATTACTGTGGGAAGGACCAGCTTTAATCCAGTACAGATATTAATCATCCTTATGTTATTATTGATATTCCTCGATTTCTCCTCCAACAACTGAAGTTTTTACATTTATAGAGTCAAGTTCATCAGCAGGTATTGAAAAGGGATCTCTGTCAATAGCTATAAAATCAGCCCTGTATCCCTGAGCTAATTTGCCAATATTATTCTCCTGACAACCGGAATAAGCTGAATTAACTGTGTACATCTTAAGGGCTTCGTGAGTGGTAACCTTCTCCCCGGGCTGCCAGCCACCAGCTGGCTCATTATTCTTATTTTGACGGGTGACAGCGCATCTTATACCGGGAAATGGCTTGAAGCTCTCCACCGGTGAATCCGATCCTCCCGCCACTGTAATGCCCTTATTCATCATTGTTTTCCAGGCATAAGTATTGAAAGATCTTTGCTGGCCCAAAACATCTTCAGCATGGTACCACTCCGAGCCCACAAAAGGAGGCTGCACATCAACAACTGCACCCAGCTCTTTAATCCTGTCAATCAAATTTAAATTTGTAACCTGAGCATGTACAATCCGGGGTCTATTTAAAGACCCGTATCTTTCTTTCATTTTTTCCAAAATATTAAGCACAATTTCCATGGCTCTATCTCCAATTGCGTGACAGGCAACCTGAATATCATTCTGACAGGCAACTTCTATCATGGTTTCGAGTTTGTGCGGAGAATTCACCATTATTCCGTAATTATCATTTTCTTTCCGATAGGGAGCTTTTAAAGATGCCGTTTTTCCTCCCAGCGAACCGTCCGCAAATAATTTTAAAGGCCCCATATTAAAGCGATCATAATTTCTAAAATCAAACTCCGGCTTTTCAACAATATATTTTTCTACTTCCCCGGGAGAATGAAGCCTTAATTTTAAAATCACTCTAAGAGGGAGCGCATTTTCTTCCAGGAGCTCTCTGTAGGCCTGCAAAATCCTGTCTTTTGAACCTATAACCTCTACAAGATCATCAGTTTGAACGGCAGTCAAACCGCTTTTTCTGAACATCTTTCCCGCTTTTTTGAGATATTTTTTAATCTCTTCCACACTGTAATCAGGTATGCTTTTATATACCAGAAGTCTCGCAGCCTCTCTAACTATACCGGTTATATTATTATTGCGGTCAGTATCAATCTCTCCTCCTTCAACCTCAGTAGCGGCATCTATATTAGTTCTTTTTAAAGCAGCTGTATTCATAACCCCCACATGACCGCAAACCCTCGTCAAAAAAGTGGGATATGTTTCGGTCACGTCATCAAGAGCCCATCTGGTCAAACTATCGTTCTCTTTAAATTTTGTGTCATTCCAGCCCCAGCCAATAACCCATTCATCTCCCCGGGGAGGATTTTCATCTATATGCTGTCTGACTCTACTTTGAATCTCTCCTACTGACTTTGCCCCCCTTAAATCAACCATATCAAACTCCTTTACACCCGTAACCAGCATGTGTATATGGCTATCATTTAAGCCGGGAAGAACTGTTTTGCCCTGCAAGTCATAAACTTCTGCATCCCCATGAACTGACCTCTTTACATTTAGATCAAGTATCTGAGAATCCTCAATCAGCATATTATCAGCAAGAGGAATTTCTTTTTGCATAGTTATAATCCTGGCGTTTTCAAATAAAATTTTATTGCTCAATGTTATTTGCCTCCCGTTTATATATTGAAAGCGAATGAAAAATTCATTTTAATATCTCCTGGGATCCCAGAAATCCCTCAGGCCATCACCCAGGAGATTAACCCCCAGAACCGTAATAAATATTGCAATGCCCGGATAAATCATAAGCCACGGAGCATTGTATATATAGTCCCTGCCCCGGCTGATTATAGTTCCCCAGCTAGGGGTAGGAGGCTGAGTTCCTATTCCTAAAAAGCTCAGGCTGGCTTCCAGTAAAATTGCCGAACCAACTCCGAAGGTAGCAATTACCAGGATCGGGCCTAAAATATTGGGTAAAATATGATGAATGGCAATTTTAACACGGGACATACCAAGAGCCTGAGCTGCCTCGACAAATTCCTTCTCCTTCAGAGAAAGAGTCTGAGCCCGGGCCACACGGCAGGTGTATGTCCAGAGCGTCACGCCGAGAGCAAGGAAAATACTCCACATACTGGGACCTATCAAAGCTAAAATAGTCAGGGCCAGAATGAGAGGCGGGAGTGATAGAACTATATTTGTAAAATTCATCACCAGGTCATCAACTCTTCCGCCTATAAAGCCCGCTGTCATTCCTAAAACCACGCCAATTACTGTATTTAGCCCCTGGGAGAGAAAGCCTATGATCAGAGATACACGGGCACCATAAATTAAGCGGCTTAAAAGACAGCGCCCCTGAGCATCTGTTCCCAGGAGAAATTCCCCTCCTGGAGGCTCCAGAGAGTACAGTAAATTTGCATCATCAACCGGATGATGGGGAGAAATAAAAGGGGCGAAAACTGCTACAAAAATTACAAAAGAAACAATAATAGACCCCAGCAGCAGCTGTTTGTTCTTTAATATGATCATAAAAATATCTTTCAATCAGGATACCTCCTGCTTAGCTGTATTTTATTCTTGGATCGATGAAAACATAAAGAATATCCACAAGTAAGTTAATTACTATAAAGCCCAGGGCAAAAACAAATATACAGCCTTGAACTGCCGGTATATCCTGCCGCAAAATAGAGTCAACCGCCAGAGAGCCCATTCCGGGCCAGGCAAATACCTCCTCTACAATAACTGTGTTGGCCATAAGCATGGCCAGCTGGATACCTGCTATGGTCACCACTGATATTATGGCATTGCGAAAAATATGCTTTAGCTGCACCATTCTTTCACTAACCCCTTTAGACCTTGCCGTCCTTACATAATCTTCATCCATAACATCAAGAACTGATGCACGGGTGGTCCTGGCCAGAAGAGCGATAAGAGGAAGGGCAAGGGTTATTGAGGGCAGTATCATATTTCTTATGCTGCCTCCTCCATAACCAGAAGCCGGCAGCACCCCCATATTTACAGCAAATAAATACATCAACATTAGCCCCACCCAGAACCTCGGGGCTGAAATACCGAAAATAGAAAAAATCATTGAACCAATATCTGTTAAAGATCCCATTTTCATTGCAGCAATGAAGCCGAGAAAAATCCCCGAAAAAGCAGCAATTATAAAAGCCAGGATAACAATTGAAAGGGTGGGGAAAAAGGCCCGAGCAATAAGGTAATTAACTGACCTGCCGGTGCGATAAGACATACCCAGGTCTCCGCGTAACAAATTTGACATGTAGGAAAAATATCTGATATGAAAAGGCTGATCCAGGCCCCATTTTGCCCTTATCCTTTCTAAAACTTCGGGATTCTGAGCCATGCGTGCATCCCCGGCCAGCAGGGCAGCATCACCGGGAAGTAAATTTAACATAATAAACAAAAATGTCAGTATTACTATTATGGACGCCAGAGCCTGTAAAACTCTTCTTGCAATATAGTTTGTCATAATGAAAAAATAAGGGAGGCTGAAAAAACAGCAGATCAGCCTCCCCTATATATGCCTCACCTCACTTCCGGGGGCTTTATTCTTCTAACCATACATTTTCCAGATGTATATACATCATCTCTTTAGGGTTGGGTACGATTCCTTTAACATGTGGCTGATGAACTGCGGTTGCCCTATTATAGTTGAAAAACCATACCGGGGGATCTTCCATAAGGACCTTTTCTGCTGCATGGATATATTCAATACGCTCTTCCAGTTCCGGTGTTTCCCTGGCCTTTTCAATATTTTCATCGAATTCTGGATTATCATATCCTACATAGTTGCCAGCTGCCCGTGAATAACCTGAGTAGAAATAAGAGGCCATATATGAGCTGGGAAGAACCTCACCTCCCCATGAATGAATGCTGGCTTCAAAATCGCCGGTAGAAACTCTGTCAAGCCAGGTGGCTCCATCTACAAGCTCAATCTCTATCTCTATGCCTACATCCTCAAGCATAGGTTGAATTGCCTCGAGAATTCTTACACCCCAGGAGGGGTTATCTGTGCCCATTGTATGAATTTCATAGGGATTATCGGGACCGTAACCTGCTTCTTCCATCAATTCTCGTGCTTTATCGGGATCGTGTCCAAAACCTTCCAGGTCGGGATTAAAGCCGGGAGAGGTGGGCGGCAGCCAGCCTACAGGTTCATAGGCAAGACCGTGAAGAAGCCTTTCAATTATAAGTTCTTCATCGATGGCATAATTGAACGCCTTGCGAACTTCTGTCTCTTCCACCACGTCCAGGTTGAAGTGTACATTTCGGGTCCACAGCTCAGGAATATCAATTATATAATCCTGATATTCCGGATCTTCACTGAAAGCTTCGTACTGTGCCGGTTCAAGCACATCCACGTCAAGCTCACCCGCTCTAAAAGAGGCGGCCCGGGATGCTGATTCCGGCATAACTTTAAATGACACCTCATCGAGATAAGGCCTGCCGTCATAATAATCATCAAAAGCGGAGAGATTAATCTCGCTTCCTCTGATCCATTCTTCAAATTCGAATGGTCCCGAACCAATGGGATTTACGAAAAACTCATCCCCCTGCTCTTTAACGGCTTCGGCGGGGAGAATAGAAGCTCCTCTATGTGCAATGTCATATATAAATTCTATATCCAGAGATTTCAGTTTTATCTCCACCGTAAAATCATCTATTACTTCAATGCCCCTTATTTCGTCAGCCTCTTCATCCTGGTATTCGTCCACTCCTTCTATACTATCAAATAGATCAGCCTGGTCTGCCGCCTCAGCCGGATCCATCACTCTTTCGATGGTAAATTTAACGTCATGGGCGGTCAACTGCTCACCATTATGAAATTTGACGTCATCGCGCAGATGAAATGTATATATCCTGCCGTCCTCCGAGACATCCCAGGACTCTGCTACAGCCGGGACAGGTTCTAAGGTTTCTGGATCTATTTTCACAAGTCTGTCAAATATCTGGCCAATAGAAATCATGTCCTGAATCCTCATGGTCTGAGCTGGTTCTAAAGTTCCCACCGTACCACCATAGGGAAGGGGGAGATTTATTTTACCACCCTCTCTGTCTTCGGCAACAACCTCACCGGGTAGGGTCACAAATAAACTGAGAATGACAACCAGGCTAAAGATAATAAGCTTTTTATGCACTTTTTTTACCCCCATATTAAAGATTAATATTTCCTCAATTTAGAAAATTAGAAATAACTTTGGGCGGTGTTAGATGGGCTTTTCAAATAAATGAGTGTTTTTTAACCGGCCAGTAAGGCATCACCTCCCATTTTTGCGGCGTGTAAAAAATGCCTTATAAGTTATGCTATGATTTATAATTTTTTCTATTAAATTAATCATAATTATAAAAAACGGTTATCCACCTTAGCCCAGGAGCATGAGAAAAGGTATGAGATATCTTTTACGCTTTACTATTACAGGATGTTATAAGCATAATAAAATATTCTTTATCCTTTGTCAAGCTAAATATTTCGGTGGATTGTTTTGATGAAAAACCGGGATCCTATTTATCTCGAACAGCTCAAAAAGTCCCCGCCCGCATTTTTTCAGCTGTACCTTTTTTGATATAACTCCTCATCGAATTTTGCTTCCCGATTGGGACAGTCCTCCCGGCTGCAGAGGCGGCAATTTTGGTAATCCTTTTCGGTGGGAAACCAGATTCCGGAAACTGACTTATTGGGCTCCATAAGATTTGAATCGGTCAACTCCACTCCAATTTTTTCATGGACATCTCCAAGCAGTTGAAAAAGTTTTTGCTGCTCACCAATGGGCCAGTCCTCCAGCGATCCAGGGTTCATACTTGCCATCTCACCGGGATTAAAGTTTTGAGAAATATGTTCTTTAAGTTGCTCCCTGGCAAAGTTGAGGAAAATCTCCTTAATATCGTCGGCCATATAGTTTTTCATCATATCATCAAATTGATGAGCCCAATCATTTAGCTCCCTGCCGCAGGTGGCCACAAAAGGAAATATTCTCCTTGCATCTTCCAGATTGACAGCGAGCACCCTGCTTTTAAACTCAACCCCGCCAACGGTAATCCCGTTTTCTTTCTTCTCCTCAATAAAAGTAATTTTGTAAATTGCCCGGGGGCGGGCAATTTCAAGAGCCTCCTCAGACAGAGACAGAAAACTCTCCTCCATGCCATCTTTACCGGTATAATCACTTTTCTGTAAAATAGTTTGAGGAGTTTCCTCAATCTCTATATCGTCCAGAATTATTTCTTCACTCATGTTCATTATTATTTTATTCACCTCGCTTTATTTTATTCTTCTGGGCGTGCAAAAAATCAACGACCAGCTCAAAATAATCAATTAAGGTGTTCATCTCCTCACTTCTCAGCTGATTTTTGACCTCGAGATATTCCTCTTCTCTTTCCGTAAGTTGCTCCTTTTTCCCCAGCACCTCTTCGCTCTCTAAATCCTCGTATTCCTCTTCTATACCGCCGGCCCATGTCCTGATCTGCATTATCTTCTCGGCCAGGGCAGCAATTTCCTCCAGATACTGAGCCTCTTCTTCTGTGTAACCCTGGTTTGTGTTAACCTCTCCCTGTTCCTTATCCCAGTCGAAACTCAGTGAAGAGCTAACAGTCTTTAAAAACCTTTTTTCCTGCTCATTTGCTTCTCCTTTCATATCAACTTCTAATAAAGGTTTGATGATACGCTCACCCTGAGAGGTGATTTCAAAATAATCCATTCAGGCACCTCCTGTCTTACATTAAATAAAGAATTTAAACTCTTAGCCGATTCTGTTCTTTTCCGATAGCTTAGCTTTCTATATGCGAAGTTTGATGGCTCCAGGTTTAATCTCAAATCTGATTTTTCCCTCCGAAAGTTCCGCGACATAATCACCGTCAATCTCCAGTGGACCTCCCTCATAAAGAGCCACATCCACTCTCTCACCCTGATGATATTTTATCTCCGGCAGCCGCAGATGCCTGCCCCGGTAGGCCTTAAAAAAATCTCTGATCAACCTTGCTCTGCTCAACTCGGGAAGAATGATAACATCCAGCAGGCCATCCTCAGGCTCCGCTGGAGGAGCCAGAGGAAAACCTCCAGCCATAGTAGGTCCGTTGGCTACAAAAACATCCAGGGCACTCCCCGAAAATACTTTATTGTTATCCACTTTTACCTCAAGAGGAATAGTCGAATATTTCAGCGCTGTAAAAAGAGCAGAGCTCACATATCTGAATGTATGTTTTTTCTTGCCTTTCTCATGCACTTTTCTAAGAGACTCAGCTATGGCCCCAATATCTACTATATTTACTGCCATCCACTTTTCTTTTCGGACAGGAACTTTACTAAAACCAGAGCCCTTTACCTCAATTACATCCAGATATCTCTCTTTTCCCTGGCGGGACAATTGATCCGCCAGCTTCTTTCCGGGCTTAAGGTCATAATAAAGGGCCAGATCGCAGCCAGAGCCCAGAGGATAAATTCTCATGGCAGCTTCCGGGTTGATATGTCCGTCATCACCGAAAAACCCCGCAGCAACCTCACTAAATGTACCATCCCCTCCCACCGCCATAACTGTTCTGCAGCCATTTTCCAGATGATACCTGGTTATCTCATCTGCATGGCCGGGATACCGGGTGAACTCCTCTTTAAATTTCAATCCTCTTTTTTCCAGTCTGTTACTGATCTCTGGCCAGTTTTTTCCAGCCCTGCCATTGTTGGCAGTAGGATTTATCACTGCCAGAAATTTATCGTCGTATTTATCTCCGGACATATCCTTATCTCTCCCCCCCATAAAGAAGCTTACTCACATTATATCAATTAATCTTCCACATTAAAAATTCTTTACAAAATATATTAACTTTTCTTTTTATAATGCATAATATATTGCCAAATGCCTCTTAACCCCATGTTAATTTGCAGTACACAACCCTTAAAATTATTTCTTGCAGATAAAAAAAACTATATAACACAAAGACGGGAGATGATAACAGCATGGCAAAAGTTGAAGGCCCTCTAATTTCAACTGCAGGTGTCGGAAAACTGGCAGACAGCTATATATTTTATGACTGGAAAGGAAAAAAGATACTGAGAAGTTTGAAAGGCTGTGAGGATAGAAATTCAAAAGCACAAAAACAGCTCAGAGAAAATTTTAAAAAGGCCAGCCAGCTTAGCAGTTATCTCACCCAGTCTGATAAAGATGCCTGGAAACGGCTGGCCGGTCTAAGCGATAAAAATCTGACATGGCATAATTATTTCACCGGGTTATTTTATCGACTTCTGAAGGCCGGGGTAGAAAACTGCAATTTGATCTATGGGATAAATCCCATAGAAACCAGCTCTGAAAAAGCAATTTTTGAAGGAAGGGTCCTTCACAGGGCTAATCTAAAGGTGCGCTGGGGAGAAGCCCCGACCGAAACTACCAGATGCATTACAGTTCCTGAAAATAAGATCGAAGGAGGAAGGTTCAAATTTTCGCTGAATAATCTTTCTTCAAAAAGAAAATACTATTTTAAGATCAATGAGATACCTCATCTAACCTTTCCTCCGCAGGATTTAAATAAGAAAATTGTAGGGGCTCCCGGCCAGAAGACCCGCCGGGCTCTGCTTTTAATGAGCTGCAAAAATGGCGAGGTGCTTTTCGATACTTCCCGGCTTTACTCCCTTGAAAACTGCCCGGATCCTCTCGATAACTACAACTATATGGAACTGAACTGGCCCCACAACTCACAGGTTAAAAATTACTCTATCTATCTCCTGTGTGAGAAAAACAAAAGACTTTACCTGCAGGGTGAAACTAATAGAAACTTCTTTTTGCTCTGTGATGAAAAATATGATGAGGCTACTTCTCTTCCCTCAATTGATCCCAATACAGGAAAACATTTTTCCACTCTGGCCCGAAAATCCGCCGGAGTAAGCGGCCTTTACAGTTTTAATACCGCAGTCCAAAATCAATAATAGCTCAATGTATAATTGCCCTCTTATTGCTGTCTGGAAAGCAGCTCATTCAAACGAGCTGCAGCACCACCTGCTGGAGGATTACTAAAAGCATAATGCCCGCTCTCTCCCTTAATATGGGTGGGAAGAACCTGATTTCCCACCCCATCAAGTTTTCTTTCTTCAAAACATCTCGCCTGCACCAGCGGCTGTTTAATCATGAGATTGTATTTCTGCCCCGGTTCAAGGCCATCTAGAAAGAAATAACCTCCGTCATCACAGATATTATCATCATATATTTGTCTTTTGATCCCTAAAAGTTCTCCCTCTTTCCAAAATATAACCGTAAACCTGCCGGGCACATCAAAATTGAACGTGAAATGAGCTTTTTCAGGTCTAATATCTTCCAGTCTAACTTCTTTGATCAGATTAAAACTGGCACAATTTTCAAAATATGCTCTACTTGCAAGCTGGAGAAAATATGCCTGGAACGTCGTTTTTTTACCTTTTATTCTCCTCTGCCAGCTTTCTCGATCATTTTTTTTCAGCTGATTTATTCTTCTGGTATAATGCCTAAAACGATGCCTCATCTCTCTCTGTTCTCGCCTAGAATAGTAAATCGGATGGCTGGCTGGATAAATATGCTGGTTGCCGTGCTCGTCCACTCTAACTACACTATCACCAACTTTTCCTTTTAAACTTACGCTCAAACTATCCAGAATTTCCAAATGATCGTCCTTCTCTTCTGATATCATTTTTCATC
This sequence comes from uncultured Halanaerobiaceae bacterium, assembly GCA_964630835.1. Lineage (GTDB taxonomy): Bacteria > Bacillota > Halanaerobiia > Halanaerobiales > Halarsenatibacteraceae > Halarsenatibacter. The sequence continues at coordinate 24,782 of CAZVZM010000005.1, read as the reverse complement.
TGCCTCCTTTTTAATTTCCTGGATCGTTTTTTATCCTGAAATCCCTGTTTTTTGTCCCATCTCAAATTTATATATTATCAGAGGCAGAAAAACATCGAAATAAAAAACCACTGCATCATGCTGATTGACATGTATTTTGACCGTAAAAGAAAAGCTTCTCTATTGAAATAGCTTGTTATTCTCCTTAAACGTTATTGCGAAAAGTTGATAAATATGCTGAAAACAGAGGAAATTTTCATTGTGAACGGAGCTTCATATCTTCCAGATAAAAAGGAATAAGCCGAAGTGAAAAAGTGAAATTTTGAAACTAAAATAGAAAAGTCCCCTGGGACTATATGTCTCGCAGGGAACCTTATTTCTGAGATTATTTAAGTTTCTGAGAAAACAACAAAAGATTTTACCGGTGAAATTTATCCAAAATTATCTAACATAATATTTCCCAATGTCATGCAATCCAGCGTGCTATGGGTCTCAAAAGCTGGCCCAGACTAAACTCATGCACAAGATCCTCTGGTTCTTCAGGTGTCCCTTTTTTATAAAAAGGAACTACAATATCTATATCTATCCAGCACCAGCCGCGATTTTCCAGCCCGGCGATGGTGGCAGCTAGTTGAGATAGCGATTTTAAATCTTTAAACATAACAAATTCATCAAATCGGGATTCCTCCTCTTTTAAATCAAGCGACCCATCTTTGTAGCTGTAAATGAATTTTTCATCTTTAAAATGATGTGGGTCATAATTTGGGGGATCAGAAACCTCTTCGATTCCCACCTCAATCAAAAGCGAGTCGACGTGTTCTTTTACGCTGGAAATCCTCTCTCCGGCAATACTGGACTCCAGATCTTCAAAAAAGCTGAACCATCGCCAGCTGTCGTCCATTAGAATTCGGGCCGGAGAAACTTCGGCGGCTTCTGATTCCAGCCCCTTTTCCACGGTAACTCCACCTTTTATTACATCTCCTTCATCTTTAAAAATATATTTTCCAAAGTGATGAACCGGCCAGTCCGTCCCGGGCACAACCCACCAGTGAGTTTTTCGAAGCTCAAAACGGTTGTGCGTCTGGGCCGAAAGCGTTCTATTCTCAGTGTTTAAGTAATCGGCAAATGAATGAGCAATCTTCTCTGCAGAATCATATTTCAGGATTTTCATGGCAAATATTAATCCCTCCCGATAAATATTTTTCAGCCTCATCTTGCTGTCTGATTTACCTGAAGAACCAGACAATTTCGCCTCAAAGTTTAGTGAAACTTCGAAAGCAAACTAGATATCAACGGTGAACATTGATCTACAATCGAAATAAATTTTCATTCTTTCCGACACAACATGGCAGTAATCACCGTTTATAAAACACACTCATTATTACTTGTTCTTCCAAAAAAGCAATAATCCTCCTTAAATCATGGTAATAATTTTCCGTGCAGATTATATTGCCCGAAATGCAGTTTCAAACTTCGATAAACTCAGTTTTAATTTTAAAATCCTCTCTACCGCATTGAGCCAGTTCCCGCTCGATCAATTTTTCATAGCGTTCAAGCTGTGCCTCTTCCCTGTTAAAACCGCTCTTAAAGTCCAGAATGACCGCCACCCTCTTTTCTTCATCTATCAGCAGGCGGTCTATACGGGCGCCCTCCTCATTTTCCTCTAAAACTGCAGGCTCATACTCTCTAAAAATCTGCCAGCGATCGCAGAAATACTCTTCATAATCTTCAACCACCTGCTCTGCCCGCTTTAGAGCCCTTTGAGTCCGCCCCTCGCCCAGGATATTTCCATAGCGAGTTTTAACCTGCCGGGAAGCCTGTTTCAGTTCATTTCTGCTGCCGGTCGTGACATGCTCCAGATAGTAATGGATGGCCTGGCCCAGAGTGCGTCCCGTTTTTCTCTCCATGTCGAGATCTGTATCTGCTGCCGCTTCAACTGCAGCCTGTCTTCTGCGGCTTTTTTCAAAATTTGGCCGGAAGAAGGTTGTTATTCCTTCCAGATTTACTTCAATTTCTTCCTCGCTATCCTCGGGCAGTGTAAGCTCTCCCCGACTCCTGCCCCGCAACAATTCCGGTAGATTTTCCACCCGGCATGCCCGCTCCAGGGCAGTTTCATAAAAATTATACTTCTCACTGGCTCCGCTCCATATTTTGCCGCTATCCGGCTTGATCTGTGTCCGGGATTTAATCATCAAAAACAGATTGTGACTGGCCCTGGTCATGGCCACGTAGACGTTGTTTATCTCCTCCATGAGCGCTTCATGTTCTTCCCTCTCCACAAAGGAAAAAGGAAGCTGCTCCAAAATGCTGCTATAGCGGTCTGTGCAGATAACCTGCCTCTCAATGGTGCTGTAATCGCTAGCAAAATCTACATAAATTTTCAGATTGGTCTGTCTTTTATCTCCGCTCGAAGGAGGAGCGGGCTCCCAGTAATAGAATACGGTGTGCAGAGACAAACCTTTTGCCCTGTGGATCGTGAGAAGATCCACCGCATTTTCTCCCTCGACTTTTTCTTCCTGCAGGGCGGGGCTGTCCTCATCCTGCCGGCAAAACTGCATTAATCTATCCAGCGAATCCATCTCGCGCATCATCTCATAAAAACAAAATAGATTTTTGAGCGCGCCTCTATCTCCCTGCCAGTGCGAAAATGAATTGCTCTCCTGCATTATTTTCTCAACCATTGTCACATAATCCGCCCTTTTAAGATCTGCCACCCATTCAAGAATGCGGGCAAGTGAGGGATGCTCATCTCCCAGGTCTTTTACGACAGACAAATTTTCCCGGTCCTCTTTTTCCACCTTTTCCATGTTTATAATGGCCTCAACAATATCTCCAGAAGATTGTTCTCTGTGTTTGAGAAAGAACTTAAGATCGGGGAGAGGAAGTTTAACCAGATCGCTGCGCAAAAAGCGGGCCAGATAATGAGTATCCCCCAGCCATAAATAGGAAAGCAGCTGATAAAGCGGCCAGACAGCTTTGTTATCCAGAAGATTGCTTTGCGGAGGTAGTGCGTAAGAAATGCCTCTTTCCGCCAGCTCTCCTGCCACCTCCTGAAGATGATCATGCCTGCGGGCAACAACTGCCACCTCTTTATAACTTTCGAAATTTTCATCAATTTTGCGGGCGATTTCCTCCGGAAGGTCTAATGCTGTTTCCTCGCGATCATGATTGTACCATTCCCCCTCCCCGCCTTCATCGGTGGAAGGAAGCCTGGAGAGATCATCAAACCTGACATTTTCACCTCCAAGCAGAACCTCCACATACCCGGGACCAGCACCGGGGCGGGAAGCCACATCATCGTAATCCCATTCATCGTGCAGATCCGAAAATAGCTCGTTTATAAATTTCACTATGCTCTCTTCGCTGCGATAACATGTGGAAAGGCGGGAAGTTTTCCCGGAAATTATTTGTGGAAGGCGGACAAATAGTCTCTTCTCTCCACCGCGCCACTGGTAGATAGATTGCTTGGCATCGCCAACAGCAATAAATTCCCTGTCCCTTTCCAGCAGGGTAGATAGTATTTTCCACTGAAGAACGCTCGTATCCTGAAACTCGTCGACAAAAAGCGCCGTTATCTCCGCTCCGGCCATCCTGGACAGAGAGCTATCGAGATCCATTCCCTGAAGCTTCATATCTTTATTTACGAGATAGTTATATACATAGTTGCTGATATCTGAATAAGTAAACTTTTGACGCCGCATTTTGAGATCATCATAGCGGGAAAATACCTCTCCGGCCAGCTCCCTGATGCCACTTTCGAGGGGGACAACCTTCTGATTGAACAGATGGGCGGACAGTTGCTTTTGAAATTTTTTATATTCCTCAATGAGCTCTTCTCGCTCAGGAGCAATCGCTTCGTTTCTGGAGGAAACCTTATTGCCGCTCCAGAAGGTATTTCCCTTTTTAACTAATTTCTTCCAGCCTCCTAAAAGGCATTCCCGCTTCTCCTTACGGCTGCTCCCCTCCCGCATAAGCTTCCAGAAATCCTGGAGGGGATCCTCATAGCTCTTATTTATCCAGCTATCGTCAAAATTTTTCTCCCGAATGCGGGCAATCTCCTGCAAAATCTCAAATACATTCTCCAAAGTTTCAACAAAATCTCCCTCAGAAAAAGGGGAACTTTTTTCATCGGACATGAGCATAAATTTCCATCGATCCTTAACTATTTTATTGATATAATTTTTTATAAATGTGAGATCCCTTTCCGGCTTTAACGCCAGAATGTCATCGAGCATACCTCTCGTCTGACGGTCCTGCATAAGCTGACGCAAAATTTCATCCACGAATACTTCATTCTGGGGAGGCTCGATAATTTCATAATCAAATATACCCAGATAGGGAGCTACAATTTCCCCAAAAAGCTGATTTGTAAAACTGTCAATCGTGTAGATATGAATATTATCCCTGGAAAGCAGCATATTTTTATAACAGCTCTCCAGCCGACTAAAACTGAAGGAAAGATCCGGATATAATTCCTCAAGCTGCTCGCGGAGCTCGCTCTCGTTCCCTTTTTCCAGAAGTCTCTCCATATGTTCCAGTATTCTTTCTCGCGCCTCAGCCGTGGCCTTTCTGGTAAATGTGAGAACTGCTATTTCCCGAAAATCGCGGCCGGAAAGCAGGGCAGCCAGATATTCCAGAGAAAGCCTGTAAGTTTTGCCTGTGCCGGCGCTGGCCTTTAAAATCCTCTTCATGATGTATCCCTCACTCTGCAGATTTCCTTATAATCACAGTATCTGCACTGGCGTCCGGGGGTGCGCTCAAAACTTTCGCTCCGTTCAAATTTCCTGAGAGTTTCTTTTATAGTCTCAGCAAAATCCTCCTCGGTGCCTGGAAGCTCTGTGGTAAATTTTTTATCCAGGATCTGATAAATATATTTACGCACCGGCCCTGAACTGGCTCCGCTCTGCCGGAGAAGGAGAGCATAATAATTGATCTGATCTAAGTGCCGTGATTTGACACTCCTGCTGCTCTTTATATCTACAAGAGCATCCTCCTCCTCCCCTTTTAAGAAAAGGTCCAATCTTCCTCCCAGATAATAATCCAGCGACTCAGCGGAAAAGAAAGGAGAAGCACCTTTGCTATCAGGCGAATATTCAACCAGCATATCAAGAATTTTCCCTGCCATCATCTGCAGAGGAGAATTATGCTTCTCAGGAAAAGCCATAATTGAATCAACCAGGACATCTCCAATAATCCTCTCATAATAGCCCTGAAAGCGATGATCAATTTTGAGATGATAATCTTCAATTACCTTCCTTACGGATTTAGCAGTTCTCTCCCGATCCAGGTCAAAATCATCATCCATACTTTTCATGATAATTTCGGAAAGGTCATGAACCAGCGAACCAAAGGTAAGAGCATTCAGTTTCGGGGCAAAATCAGATATAGCAGATTTGAGGTCTAAAATATCCTGACAGAGAAAGAGGAAATAGCAGTCTTTTAGCCGGCAGTATTTGTAGTAGCCAAGCCGTAGATTTCGATCTGAAAAATCCTCATCCGAAATAGGGGCCTCTTTTCCATTATCTTCCTCATTTACCTCATTAGATTCCCTCCGGAAGAGAGCATTATAAAAATTCGGATAATGGAAGGTCTGGAAGGGAGATTTTTTCAACGGTAGATCAAATCTAATACGCATCTCCTCCAGAAAAGGTCCAGCGCTCTCATTTTTGTCCACATTTTTCAGGGTGAAAATATCAGCTCGCTCTGAGCTTAAAAGATGCCGATAAAATACATATCGCTGAAATTTCTTTCTATCCTCATCCACGGGCAATCCCAGCTCCCTGCGCTGAGAACCGGTTAAAAGAAAATTATTGCTCGCAGATAAAGCTGGAAGCCAGCCGCTCATGGCATTAAGAAAAACTGAATGCTCAAACTGTTTCTGAGGAGCTCCCAATAACTCCTGAAGAGATAGATCCGGCTCTTCTCCGGGAGAAGGAGGTTCAATCGGTTTAAACTCTATGTACTGCAGAAGACGGTCTAAAAGTCCAGCAGCAGCATCATCATAGTAATCCTGCCAGGATGTAACAAGATCAAATTCGTCGATAGCGGAAAGCTCAAGCAGGCTATCATAAAGCTGATTGATATCGTTTTTATAGGTAGAGGCTGTCAGAGATGACAGATCCATACTGTCAAAATAGTCGATCAGCGCTGAGAGGCTGGTGATTTCCCTTAGATGGTATATCTCCTGCACCAAATCTTCCAGAGCAGGTGCCCTCTCCCGGACCAGTTCACTGGTAACATAGATATAATTGTCCCTCAGAAGTTCGGCCGCCTCATCTACAGCAGATGCAGGCATGGAAAAATGAGCTCGTAGAGCCGGCTGGCAGACAGCATACATTATTCCCTCCATGCTAACCCTGTTATCCCCCGATGGAGAGAGGTGAAGAATTCTATGTAGGGCTTCCACAAAGCTGTAAATTTTGCTTCTGCTAAAATTTTCTTTCCGGGGCATATTCACCCGCTCCGCTGGCAGAAGATAACGATAATTTGTCTCCGGATAGCGGGTAGTAAAAAAGGTGGTTTCCGGGTCAGACCGGCTTAAAGCAGAAAGAAGCTGCAGAGTATCGTCATCAACCCTGAAAAGGTTGATCTTTTTGGGATCCAGACGTCCCGGCCAGGCTTTCTCCAGCGACAGCCCGGAAAAGACCAGATCCTCGCCGCAAAAATCTTCCGGCGGCATCTGCAGGTATATTTTCACCGGTATATGTTTATCTATCTTTTTCATAAGACGGCGCTCAAGAGGAGTTAGATTAACTGAATTTATCAGCACAAGTTTTTCGTGGTCCAGCAGGGGCTCAGCCGAAAAATTTTCAAGCTTCTGTTCCTGGCTTTTGTCGGTAAGATCTCTCCTATCAAGCTCCTTTAAATATCGCTCACGAAGAGCAAGTAAAAATTTCGCCCTCTTTTGCTGCCAGAGCTCCAGATCGGCGGCATTGGAAAGACTTTCAATCATATATTCATTTAGCTCTCCAAAAAATTCATGAAAGCGCGAGGAAAACTCTATAATCTCATTGTAATTTCCAATATTCAACTCTGTCTTCTCCTCATCGCTCAATATCTCAAAGAGCAGCACGGAAAGCTTCTCTTCGCGGACTGTAATTCTTTCGGTCGAAAAGACCCTCTGTTTGAGCTCACTCATGGTCCAGAACTGACTCTGACGGATAAAGGGCTTTTTTCTTTCTCTATACTTACGTGCGGCCTCCTCCAGATTCGCCGCCCGCTCATCTCTGCTCACGTATATTGTGGGGGTTTCATCCACCGCCTCTTCGAAAAGATCCTGCTGAAAATCAATATATTCAATCTGCAAAAAACAGATCTCCTTTCATTAATAAATTTTTACTCTCCCTCTTCCACCTTAATTTCATCCTCCATTTCTGCAAATCTACCTTCGGCAATGCCGTCAACATTCATTATATCCTCTATTGCTGTAAAAGGCCCTAAATTTTCTCTATAATCGATAATATTTTCCGCTATTGCCCCACCCACTCCTGTGATTTCCTGAAGCTCCTCAAAACCGGCGACATTTATATTTATTCTCTCATCATCCACATCTTCTGCATCAACTTCAGTTTTCTCTGCATCGTTTGCATCTTTATCGTCTGCAATCTCCCCGGTATCGAGGGGGGCCTCCTTAAATGTGAAACTCCTCCCATCAGAAACAGCCACCACAGTTCCCTGCAGATCATTACGGTAAATATTTAAGCCGGCCTCCAGCAGGCGGGAAAGCACTTCATCATCCGGATGTCCATAGCGATTATCTTTCCCAACCTGTATCACTGCCGCCTCTGGATCAACTGCCCGGAGAAATTCTGGTGTTGTGGAAGTGGCAGATCCGTGATGGCCCACCTTTAAGATGTCCGCCTCCAGACTACCCCCGCTTTCTCCCTCCAGCAGTTTTCTTTCCACCTCTGCCTCCATATCTCCTGTCAGCATAAGTGCCGTTTCCTCGTGACGAAGCCTGCCAGTGATGTTGTCTCCGTGCGGATCACCTCTCAGAGGTTCAGCGGGGTTGAGCACTTTAAACTTTATATCCTCCCCCAGTTTCACCTTCATGCTGGAGCGAGCCTCCACAAGTTCTATATCATGCTCCTCAATTGAGTTCATATAATCAGCATAGGTCTGTGTATCGTGCTCCAATCCAGGATCCAAAACTTTCTGCACTGTAAAACTGCCAAACACTTCGATAAGCCCCCCTATATGATCGGCATGGGGATGGGTTCCCACAGCTACATGAATGGTATCAATACCGAGCTCATTCAAATAGGGGACAACATTATCCCGACCCTTCCACCGCTGGCCCGCATCCACAAGCATTTTGCGCCTGGTGCCTTCCTGATAGGCCTTAATCAGGATTGAATCACCCTGACCCACATCGATGAAATGAACCCTCACTTCATTTTCGGGAGCGGCAGCATCTACTTCCGCCGGGGAAAATGGGGTTCTAAAGTCCCTATCAGTAAGATTAAAAAGAAATCCGGTCGTCAGAAACAGAATCAGAAAATAGATAAAACTTCTTGGGAAAAAGGAACATTTCCTCGAAAACCGAATTTTACTCATGTTTTCTCACACCCTAAAAAGCATAATTCTTTAGGATCTTCTCCATAACCGCTGGTAAAATTTACGACATATACCTGTAAAGCGATAGTTGCTCCCGGGAAAAATTTCATTGTGAGCGGAGCCTCACAGCTTCCATGAATGAGTACTAATATATAATGCGATATGATATTAAAAATTTCTCGAGAAAGAAACTCATATCTGCCAGAATAACATCGCCAGTTTTGCCAGACCTGTAACTGTATTGAGAAAGTCGATATTAGAAAAACTATAATGATATAATTCCGACATAACAGTTATCTTCCTGATCTATCTTTTTAAAAAATGACCTGCTGCATGCACACTGAATCTTGAAACAAATCATAAGAAAATATTATAAGGTTTAATTTTCAGGATCTAGCTCGCCCCAGCTGAAATCGCATTCCAGACACTGCCATCTGTCACAGCTTTCATCCACATGCCGGCCTCCAATTATTGCTTCGCCTCTTTTGGCCTTCTCCCACATTTCGGGTTCGGGCAGTCCATAAACAATTTCCAGAACTTTGCCACCGCATTCAGGACATTTTTCCTCCAAATAAATTACCTCCAATCATTTGCCTGAAAGGCAGTAATTCTTTATCGAACCACAAAAATTAACGTTATCCAATTTTATTCAAAGCCCGGTCGAGATCAGAAATTATATCATTGACAGATTCTATCCCCACAGAGAGGCGCACAAGGTTATCCGTTATGCCCGCCTTTAAACGTTCTTCCTCGGGCACAACCGAGTGTGTCATAGAAGCAGGATGCTGTATGAGGGTGTCAACATCTCCCAGACTTACAGCCAGAGTGCAAAGATTGACAGCATCCATTAGATTTTTGCCATCTTCAAAACCACCTTTTAGCTCAAAGGTCAGCATTCCCCCAAAGGCATCCATCTGTTTTTGTGCCAGTTCATGCTGAGGATGATCGGCAAATCCGGGATAACGAACCCTGTCAACCCCGGGATGGTCGCGCAGAAATTCGGCAACTCTGCGGGTATTTTCACAGATTCTATCCATCCTTACACACAGAGTTTTCAGGCCCCGGAGAAGCAGAAAGGCGTTAAAGGGGGCTATTATGCCTCCTATATCTTTAATGGCACTCCCCTTCATCTCCGCCAGTTCTTCCTCCGATCCCACTATTAAACCGGCAATGGTATCACCGTGTCCGCTGATATATTTTGTCGCCGAATGGATGACATAATCCGCTCCCATTTCCAGAGGTTTCTGCAAATATGGAGTCATAAAAGTGTTATCAATAATAAGGTCCGCGCCAGCTCTCCCGGCAATCTGAGAAGCCCGCTCAATATCGACTATGGAAAGGGTGGGATTTGCCGGAGTTTCAGCAAAAATCACCTCAGTATTCTCCTTTATGTGCCTTTGTATGTTTTCCGGATCGGACATGTCGATAAAACTAACCTCGATATCCCATTTGGGCAACATCTCTTCGAAGAGAGAGTGAGTACATCCGTAAAGAGTATCTGAAGCCAGCAGATGATCACCGGCAGAGAGTAGCTCAAGGACAGCAGCTGAAGTGGCAGCCATGCCTGAAGCGGTGGCGATGGCGCTCTCAGCTCCTTCAAGCTCCGCTATCTGCTTTTCCAGATCCGCCTGAGTGGGATTACCCAGCCTGGTGTAAACATATCCATCTTCCTCTCCGGCAAATCTGTCCGCACCCTGCTGCACGCTGTCAAAGACAAATGTTGAACTTTGATATATCGGTGTCCTTAATGCCCCGGCCTCATTGTTATATCCCTCATCTGCATGAACAACTCTGGTTTCAAAATCATGTCCATCTGTCATTTTTAGCCCCCCAAAAAATATAGTTATATTTTTTTGATCTTCTCCAAATTAGTTGATCTAATTTTGTTTTAGTTTGCTTTCATAGTGATTATACCTGGAAGTTATGAAGAGAAATGACCCTCGAAATGTTTCAAAACCGGTTCAGGTCCATGGCCAAAAAATTGTATCCTCAGCTTAAGATGTGCCGGGCTGAACACAAGCTCAGGGAGAATTTTTCGTGAAGGTAGCTCTGTTTTTTAGACGCAGAATAAACTTGAGCAGAGGAAAAATTACATGTGATCAAAACTACATAGCTTCCATTAAAGAGAATCGAGCAGCTGTGGCTTCCCAATATATATAGCATTTTTCACCAGCGGTTTTTGAAGAAGATTTTTTCTCCATTTCTATTTTACAACATTTATTCCACGTAAGAAGCCTGTTTTTGAAAGGCTCTTTTGATCTTCTCCCGCCGGACAAAGCTGTACTCCCGGCCATATTTTTTTTGAAGCAAGTTGGCGGCAATCCGACCCGACTCGTATATTGTGGGAAGTCCACTGCCGGGATTGGTTCCTCCACCCACAAGCCACACATTTTTATACTCCTCAAAATTATTGCGGGGCCGAAATATCATCATCTGACTAATATTGTGCCCCAGATTGAAAACGGCGCCGTGTTCTACCCGAAAATCATCGCGCCAGTCCGCAGGATCAATCATTCTCTCGTAAACAATGTGATCTCTTATCTCTCCATCTCCAAATTCCTCATTCATCCTATCCAGGACCATATCTCGATAGTTCTCTTTACTTATATCCCAATTCATGCTGGATCTGAGATTGGACACGGGAACCAGCGCCAAAAGGGTAGAGCAGCCGGAGGGGGCAACTGTATCATCGTTGAGAGAGGCATTTTGAACATAGAAGGAAGGATCACTGGGCATTTCCCGCTCGGCTTCTATAGCCTTAAAGTTTTCCCGATATTGGCTGGAAATATATACATTGTGATGCTCTAAATTCTCAAATTTTCTGTCCAATCCCAGATAGAGCATAAATGCAGAGCAGGAATAATTTAAACGGTCAAGCCGTGAATCGGTGTATTTGTGGCGGGTATGAGAGGGAAATAAATTTTTCATGCTCCAGGCAAAGTCAGAATTCATTACAACCTCATCAACCTTAACTTCATCACCATCTGAGAATACCAGACCGGTTACGCGGCCCTTTTCAACCTGCGCTTTTTTCACTTCCTTATTAAATACCAGCTCTCCCCCGAGCTCCTGAAAAACCTCTGCTTTGGCCCGGGCAAGTCGGTTCAGACCGCCTTCAACATGATATATCCCCCAGTTGAATTCTAAAAAGGGAATTATACTGAACATCGAGGGACAGTTGAAGGGCGACATTCCCAGATAGTTGGATTGAAATGTAAAACCAAGCTTTACTCTGTCGTCAGAAAAGTATCTATCCAGCTCTTTCCAGAGAGAGCGGTGAGGATTTAAGACCGGCAGCAACCGGAATACATCTCTGTTAAATAAATCCAGCCAGCTGCTGTAGGGCCTCTGCAAAACTGGCAGGGTAAGTCTCATTTTTCGAGCATTATCCTCCATGAAATCCTCGTATCTTTCCGCATCCTCCTCACTGATATTTGCTATAGACTCTATGAACTTTTCTCTATCAGGGCGGGCCTTAAGACTGCTGCCATCAGGATAATTCACTTTATAAAAAGGATCCAGTTTTTCAAGGTTGACGTAATCATGCAGGCTGCGGCCTGTTTCTGCGAAGATTTCCTCCAGAATAAACGGCATCATAAAAATAGTGGAGCCCACGTCAAAGGTGAAACCTTCACCGGAAATCCAGCCGCTTCTGCCTCCCACACTATTTTCTGCCTCATAAATGGTAACATCGAAATTTTGAGATGCAAGCAGCATGCCTGCAGTAAGACCGCCGGGGCCGGCTCCTATAATGGCGATTTCTGGCATTCAAAATATTCCCCCTGTTATGTTAGTTTGCTCCCCCACCGTAGACAAAATTTTTTGACTATATTTTTGATTGGATCTTAAATGGACCTCAAAAAAACGAGTAACACATCACCTCATATCTCTGTGAGATATGCATAATAAGAAATCAAACAAAGTTTAGAAGCTGATATCAGAAAGAAACCTTATCTACTTCTGCCCCAGATACTTCTGGAGATAAAGTCCGGCCAGCTCATTTCTGTCCATCAGGGTCACGTTTTCTTTAAGAGCCCTCCTGCAGGCTGCCGGAGAAAATCCACCGCTTAATTTAATATAAATAAGGCTGCATCCGTTTTTATTTATACATTCAGCCTGCCTGATGAATTCCTCTATGGCCGCCTCTTCCCCGGTTTCTGTATCTGCATAATCTTTTTCTTCCCATTTTTCCTCTATTTTTATCAGCACCTCAAATGTTTCTCTCCTGCCCATGACCGTGTGAATTCTCTCAGCAAGCAAGTCTACTTCACCACTGGATCCATCAAATAAATGCCGGCTTTTGATTTTGAAACCCTCTGACAGCAATATATTTTCTACTATCTGTGCAAACTCCTCGCGAGAGAGTTCCTTTAAATTGCGGTTGATTTTTTCCTCTAAAGGGATAACTGCATTCTTAAGATTCTGCTTAAAATAAAAAGGCTGACTATTTTTTGCAGGATCCTCACTGTTCCAGCACACGCGCAGGGCCTGCTCTATCTTCAGGTCCTTTAATCTTACAGCAGGTCTTTTTATCCCTTCAGTTTTTATCCTGTTTTTAATAAAACCTGGAACCAAAATACTTTCATAGCTAAATATTTTCAGGCTGTCCTCATCAATGCTTAAATAATGGATAAAATCGTGCTCTTTCTCCTTGCCGTCCTCCATAGGCAGACCGCAGTCATGGTGATAAACTTTTCCTTCCCGGGAGCAGGCCCGGGCAAGTGCAAATTTATTCCCCCCCCTGAATCCCGGCACCACAATCAGATCACAGGGTTTAATTTTGAGAAGGCATTCGAGCCCATCATACAATCGCTGCAGGGTAATTTTATCCCCGCCCCAGCGCTCTGTCACTCTTCTGTTGTTGAGATTTTTATATACCCAGAGTGATTTTTCTAAAATTTCTCCTTCGTTATCCAGCTCCATACCCGGCAGGCCCCAGCCAGACCTCAATCTACCCGCTTCAAGCTCTTCTGCAAGTTTATCCTTCATCTTCTGCGGCTGATTGAATAACCATACTGTCATTTAATGAAACCCCCTGTAATAGAAAAATGTATAGATGAATATGTAAAGGAAGTTAAATATACAGGGGATTATATACTTAGAAAAGGTTCAAAGAATAATGTTCTTCTCCAGATCAGTTGATGAAAAAAAATAAGAAGGAGCTTTCTGACTGAACAATTTTTACAACAGGAAAAATATGAAGCCGGAAAAGCGAGCAGCATAATACCGTCAATAATATAGTTCAACGCGGGAGGGTAATCTCCTGCCTTCTCAGTCTGTAAACTTTTTGGGAGAGTCTCCCGCCCGCAGGCTGTACTTTGAATGATTGAATTGAGGCGTTTATTTAAAATCCCCAAAGAAAACTCCATCTAAATTATTGTATTAGGTGGAGAGGTTCATCCGATCTAACTAATTATTTGGATTGTTATCTGCCTCAGTTATTGAATTCTGTTTAAACTCACTATTATAATGCTTTTCTCGAAAGCTAAAGGGCTCCATATACTGAAGGAGGCCCCAGATATTCCCTATATTTTCCCTCTGCCAAAAGATACTTTCTCAGAACAAAACAATAATGACAGGCATCCACATATCCCTCAGCGGCGGAGTAGTTAACACTTTCCGCTAAAGCCGCCGGCCCGCCTGCAGCAAGGGGAGATATCAGGGGATGTTTTTCGTGATCATAATTTAAGAGGACCTCCTTTAGAGAGCTTCTTTGATGATTACCAATCAGAAGACCCTGACATATATGGACGCGGCCTTCTGGATCCACATGAACTCTATCTGGAGTCATAAGATCCTCATATGGGCATTCGTCAAACTCCTCCGGAGGTTTAAAAGGCAAATCTTCAGTTAATTTTTCCGCGGCCCTTCCTTTGAACATAACCCCTCCACTTTCAAGTTCGCCATTTTCGTCCACCTCCGGAGCTTTAGTCTCCATAAAGTTTATATCCAGATTGAGCTCCTTCTCTAGCTCTTTTAAAGCATTGTAAGATTCCTGGGAGTTTTGAGAAAAATCCCGGGAGGAGCTTTTGGAGGGCTCATGAAAATCTCCGGTGCTCACACTCAGGGAGGAAAGCCCGGCTTCCTTGAGAGGCTTAAGCCATAACAAAATATCATCAAAATCTGTCGCCCAGTAAGCGTTCGATACTATGCCGGACTGTAGATCGAGGGAAGAAGCTTTTTCTACTCCACTCAGCAGGAGGGGATAGTAAAGGAAAGGTTCTCCACCCTCGAGAAATACTGCATCCAGATCCGGCAATTTTTTCGCATCTTCTAAAACTTCATGCAGGTATTCTCTCGAAAAGACTTCAATGTTTTCGGGCCCGCAAAAAAGAAAACAGTGATCGCATTCATATAAACACCTGAGAGTAAGCAGTATATGTAATGCTTTCATAGCTAACAGATCCTCTCTTTAAAATTTGTCCTCTAAATGGTTTGGTAAACGGACTGTTTTGGTAAACGGACTGGCGTTTAATCAGCAGAAAACCTCGCGACGGCCATGATGACCTAAAATTGGGACTATCCTGGCATCTTTAGATAAAAAGCTTCGGTAAAAGTTCCTTCCAGAAAATTTCGTTCGTTATCCATGCAAAAGGGGGAAGAGAATGTCACCATCCTTCTTTGAGACCACTCCCGGTCAGAGGAATTATAACGGGGGAGGAGAGATCCATAGATTTGTTTTCCTCGATCTTTTTGAGAGCTGCTGGAGCTGCCGCAGCGGTTGATTCAACATATATACCCTTTTTATGCAGCTCGGAGAGGGCGTGATTAATTTCCAAATCGCTCACTTTAATTACGCTTCCGGAAAAATTTCTTACAGCAGAAATTATCCCTTCCAGTCGGGGAGGATCCTCAATCATTATACCCTCCGCAGGTTTTTTGCCGCTATTTCTCCCGCAGCCACTATTTTCTTTGCTTTCTGGCATAGTCCTATCCTTTTTTGTTATATCATTGCCCCCGGCCTCCTGAGAAGAACTGCTATAAAATTCATTAAATACGGGGCAACAGTCCTCACTCTGAACTGCGATTATCTGTGGATTTAATCCGGCCTCCTTTAAACCCCTGGTCAGGCCCAAAAGGAAGGTGCCGTTTCCCACCGGCACAATTATGCTGCCCCGATCCAATTCGTCAGGCCCGGGAAGCTGGTTTATTAGCTCCTGCACAAGAGTGGAAACTCCAGCAAAAAAAAGAGGATTATAGATATGTGAGGCATAATATCTTCCCTTCTCTCTGCTTAAGGCGACATCATGCACCTTTTCCCGGGAGCCCTCTATCTTTTCAACTCCGGCGCCGTATGCCTCAATCTGCCTGATTTTGCCTCCGGACGCTGAGGCAGGAACAAATATTTTGCAGTCGATTTCTGCCGCAGCCGCATAGGCAGCGATGGCTGCCCCCGCATTGCCGGATGAATCTTCCTTGATCTTCTTAATCCCCATATATTTCAGGAGGGATATGAGCACCCTCGCTCCTCTATCCTTAAAGGAGCCTGTGGGATGATAATAATCCAGTTTATAATAAATTTCTCTTTCGCCGGCTTTAATGAGGGGAGTAACGACCTCCCCCAGAGATATTGAAGGTTCTAAATTTAAAATGCCATCATCCTCAGGTGCAAGCCCAAACAACCCACCGCACTGGCATCTGTGTTTAAAACTATTCAGATCATAATTTTCGCCGCATTTTCTACATTTAAAAAACCAGCGATCAATAACTCCATCCGGCAAAGAAAAAACCTCCTATTACATTTAGACTTAATCTATTAACTGTTTTTCACTTTTATAGGACTCATTCATGGAAGTTATGAGGCTCCGCTCACAATGAAATTTTTCCTCTGTTTCAGTTTAGTTTTCGGCCATAGACCTGACTCAGGCTTCGAAAAATTTCACCTAAATTGTGGATGTGCCCACAATTTCTTTTACCACCCCGGCAAGCCGCTTTACTTCCTCCCCGGTGTTATAAGGTGAAATGCCTGTGCGCAAAAGCCCTCCAATGTCTGACATGCCAAGATCTTCTACTAAAGTGGTTGCATAAAAATCGCCAGCCCAGACAAAAATCCCCCGCTCCCCCAGCTTTTCAGCCATTTCAGGAGCAGGTATACCTTCAGCTGTAAAGGAAACCGTGGATGTGCAGGGAACATCTGCAGGAGGCCTGTATACCGTCACCTCTGGCAGATTTTCCAGCTCCCTAACAAGCTCTTCAGCAAGCTCATTCTCATAATCATCGAGTATCTTCATGGCATCGGCAATTTGCTTCCGGCGCTCACTTTTTTCATCTGCCGGAAAGTTATCCTGTTCTCCCGCAGAACCAAATTTTTCTCCCAGTGAGGCAATAAAATTTACCGCCGCCCGGGCTCCGGCGATGCCCTCATGATTTTTGGTGCCCCTTTCAATTCGAAAAGGAACGGCATCAGACTGAGGCCTGAGCCTGTAGGGATCAATTTTCTCGAAAGTCTCTCTCCGGCCATACAGTATACCCAGATGGGGACCAAAAAACTTATAGGATGAGCAGAGTAAAAAATCGCAATTTAATTTTTGCACGTCGATCAGCCCATGCGGTGCGTAATGAACAGCATCAACCACAGTTATCGCACCGGCTTCCCTGGACATTTTAACCATCTCCTGAACAGGAGGAATGGTTCCCACCGCATTGGAGGCGTGAGTAAAAGCAGCAACCGCCGTTTTTTCGTTCAGTTTGCGCTCAAAATCCTCCAGATCCAGTGTGCAGTTTTCTCTATTAACCTCCACCTGTCTTATCTCTATCCCCTTTTCTTTGAGATCCAGCCAGGGCTGACGATTGGCCTCATGATCCATTCTGGTGATTAAAATTTCATCGCCCTGCTCAAGCCTTCTACCCAGCGCAAAAGCAAGCCGGTAGTTGAGAGTGGTCATATTCTCTCCAAAAGCAATTTCCTGCCATCGGCCGTTGACAAAATCGGCCATAGCCCTCCTGGCGGAGCGTATCAGTTTATCGGTGCGGCGGCTGGTAAGAAATGCTCCACCCTTGTTGGCATTTTTCTCAATGAGATAATCCTCCATGGCATCGATTACCTGACCTGGAACCTGAGTTCCCGCAGGACCGTCGAAAAAGGCTGCCGTTCTACCTCCAGCTTCAAGATCTAAAGAAGGAAATTGCTCCCTGATATAGTTAACATCTACTGACATAAAACCTGACCCCCTATTAATAATTTTTCTGTATGATATAATCTCCGGGTTTTATCCGCTTTATCCTGATATATTTTTAAGGCGCCTATTTTCGGATGCGGTAATAAGTATTTTCCCCGCCTCCTGTTTTCTTTTCGAATTATTAATCCCCCAGTCTTTCTTCTATGAGCCAGCTCAATTTTCTGCTGTTCTCTGTGGAAAAGACTATTTCTGTAAAGTTCCCCCTGTAGACACCTTCCTTTAATTTGAGAACCAGACGTTCACCTCCAATTTTATTGTAAACCAGCCTATTGTTACCGTTATATCGGCCCACGCGAAACCCCCAGCCTAAATATTTAAATGATGTCCCTTCATCAGGATAACAGTCTTCAACATTATCCAGAGAGATCTCCTGCTCAAAAAGCCCCACAAATCCTATGTATATTTTATCGTCGTCAAGCCTTACAGTGAGCTGACTGAAAATTATCGTCACTGCGAGAAACACCAGCCAGATAATTATCAATATGGTATTGTCTACAAATGCTTCCAGCAGAGAAGGCCCGGTCACAGCTCGATAAACCAGAAGCAAGAGCAAAATGGTAAATATAAAGCTATTAATCCTGGTCATCCATCTGCAAAAAAGCTTTTCTTCATGAACCTTTTCTCCCAATCCTGACCCTCCTCAGTTAATATCAAAAACCGCAGAAGCTGCAGCGCTTTAAATCAAAGTCCAGCATTCTTCTCCATAAAGCTGAAATAACATATTTATTAGTTGCTTGCATGACGGTAGAGCTGAAAATTGATGTAGAATAAAAAGGCTGTCAAAATAGGATTTATCCAGCCTATCATAGTAAGAGTTGGTATGCTTATCATTTTAACAATTAACAGCACAGTGGCTCCCGCCTTAACTATGAACATAAGAGTGCTCATCAATCTGACAATTTTTTTATCCCCTCGGCGGGCATAAAGGCAACCCACGGTAAAGGTGATTGCAAAAATCCCCACCAGGCGAACGAAATAAATTTCCAGCCCCGTTACTTCAGCGGTAGAAAGAAGATCGAGCAAAAAAGGAGCCAGGAAAAGCATACCCAGGCCAAAATAAATGCCTTCAATCAAAGCTGTTATTGTAAAAACAGTTTTAGGATCACTAAGTTTGGCTTCTTTAGAATCAACTGCCATCTGTTTTACCTCCCTAACAAAAATAGTATTTCTTTTATTCCTCATTCCTATTATTATCTCAATGAAAATTTATTTTTGTGCTTTATTTTATCTCTCATAATGTTTATCTCTGGAAGATGTAAGATGAAGTGAGACTTAAAATTTTTCGAACCCGGAGTTAAAACAGGCGATTACATTAACAGCTAACGAGCGTTATCACAATTTCCCGGCTGCTCCTGGGGCCGTCAAACTCACATAAAAATACATTCTGCCATGTGGAGAGATTGAGTTCTCCACCGCTCACGGGAACAGTCTCGCCGGGGCTGACCAGGCCTGATTTAAGATGGGAATCAGCATTGCCGTCAATTTCATCGTGCTGCCAGACCCCCCGGGGTATCAGATCCTGCAGTAGATTAATTACATCATTCTGGACGCTGTCATCCCAGCTCTCCTGAATCATGATGCCGGCAGTGGCGCCCAGCACATATATACTGCAGATACCTGTTTTAATCTCTGCTTCACTGACAATTTTTTCAACCCTGTCTGTGATATCGTACAATTTTTCGCGGGCGTCGGTTTTAACAGATATTATCTCCTGCAAAATTTTCCTCCTTTACTCAATTTCCTCCTGTGCTCGAATTAAAGAGGTTATTTTTCCAGTTCATCAGTCATCTCTGCAATCCTATCAATTGTATTTCCCACAAAATCTATCGCACTGCGCAGAGGTTCTTCGGTAGTAATATCAACTCCCGCCATCTTTGCCAGCTCGACCGGACCTTTGCTGCCGCCAGCTTTTAACACATCCAGCCAGTCTTCTACTGCCTGATCTCCCTCATCTTTTATTCTTTCATGAGCTGCTGTAGCCACTGTCAGGCCTGCGCTGTAGGTATAGGGATAAAGTCCCATGTAATAATGGGGCTGGCGCATCCAGGTAAGCTCGGCTCCCTCGCTTATTACCACCTCTTCACCCCAGAACTCGGACAGGACCTGCTTTTTTAGCTCATTCAATTTTTGAGCATGCACGCCTTCCCCCGCCTCTATTCTCTCATAGACGCGGCGCTGATAGGCAGCCTCCAGCAGGTGGGTGACAAAATTATGGTAATAGGTATTTCCAATCATGGTCGCTAATGCCCAGCGCTGAAAGCGCACATCATCCTTTTGCTCCACAAGGTAATCAGTTAGAAATAATTCATTAATGGTGGAAGGAGCCTCCACAAAGTAGGTGGACGGCCTATCCTCAAACTGGCTGTTGTTTTCCTGGGCGAAAATGAAGTGACCGGCATGTCCCAGCTCATGAGCCAGGGTGTAGACTTCACTCATAAGCCCGGACCAGGAAAGGAGGATATATGGGTTTATACCATAGGGAGTGGAACAGAAACCGCCGGTGGACTTGCCCTTATTTTGGGCGAAATCAATCCAGCTTTCCTCGTAAGCCGGCATTACCCTCTCCAGATAATCATCTCCAAGCACTTTTAAAGCCTCACGAATATAATTTTGCGATTCCTCCACACTGACCTCCGGCTCAAATTCCGGATCCAGTGGAACTTTAAGATCGGCGTAGGTTATCCTATCAAGACAGTATTCCCGCTTTAAAAGCCGGGCATATTTTCGCATATGAGGAGCCAGCTCTTCCATGATCAGATCTATCTGGCGATCATAGAGCTCTCTGTCCACCTTTTGATCGAAGAGCAGATATGAAAATATGCTGTCATGACCGCGCATATCTGCTATTATCTTTTCCTTTTGCACCTGGGTGCTGTAGGTGGCAGCCATTGTATGGTGATAATTGGAGAGAGCGCCGGAAAATTTAGAGAAAGCCTTCCTTC
Organism: uncultured Halanaerobiaceae bacterium; assembly: GCA_964630835.1. Taxonomy (GTDB): domain Bacteria; phylum Bacillota; class Halanaerobiia; order Halanaerobiales; family Halarsenatibacteraceae; genus Halarsenatibacter. The sequence goes on along the minus strand of CAZVZM010000005.1, from coordinate 4,126 downwards.
TCACTTCTGTATCCGGCTCAAGCTGGTATTCATTTTCAAACAGCACGAAGCTTAATGGATATTCCTCTCCGTTCACCTCAAAATCTTCAAATTCCAGATCGGCCAGCTTGGCCTTGTTGTATATTTGATGAGGTGCATCAAGCACCGGAGATAGGGCCGAGAGAGACTTTTCAGTTTCAGCACTCAACTTATACTCTTTTTCTCTTTTTAAGTCCTGCAGATAAACTGCATAATCCTCAGTCTGCTCGCTGGCCTCATCAATGACCTCATCATCAAGCTCCTTGATCTCGCTTTCAATAAAAGAGGTGGCGCTCTGCAGACGGGAAAAAAGCATTCTAACCCTGTTTAGCCTCTCCTGATTATCAGGATCGGTCTCGTCCACAGAATTTGCCAGGTGAGCATATGTGTAAACATGAATTCCCTCTATCATCAGGTCTTCATAGTCTTCAAGACAGTTCAGCACTGATTCTGCTGTATTTAGCTCCCCCCTGTATTCATCCCTCATCGCTTCAACCTTACCCTTCAATTTCTCCACAGTGGACTGGAATTCTTCCTCACTGGTAAATATCCTGCTGAGATCCCATTTGAGAGCTTCCTCAACTTCCTCTCGACTTTTCATACTTTTTGCTGACATTTTATTCCCTCCATTTATCTTTGTTATAAAAATCTTTTGTCTTTATTATCTATATATCAGTCCCCATCCCATATTCCTCTTTCTCAAAGATAACTGGACAATGCTGGAACAGGCAACCTCAAAAGGCCAGGAAGCTATAAATCTATCACTTCTGATAAATTGCGCCTTCTTCGAAATCAGGTTATTGTAAAATAAATCTCCAGTCTATTTAGAGCTTCCTCGATGTTTTCCCGGGAATTGGCACAGGAAAGCCAGGGGGGAGTTTACTCCTGTTTTTAACTTTTCAATAAAGCTTGCCTTTTACTTTTCTTTCTATTAGTTAATTCCAGATCCATCCTCTTGATTCCTCTTCCGCTGAAAGCAAAAAAATAATGCGTCGACTGGAAAAGCCGACGCACAGAAATGGAGGGATGCCAGAATTTAGTCATATTAATTATTGCCATAAACTCTTCAAACAGGGTTAAACTGTTATGGAAACAAAATAACCTGACAAATCAATAATTAATCGGTCAGGTATATACACAGGAGGTTTTGGAAAAAAGTCAATAAGCTTATTACTCATCACTTTCATAGACCACCACTGCAACATCGCTTTCCCTCTTTTCAGCCAGCTCTTTTTCAAGATCTTCCAGGCGCCTTTCATCTTCATCCGAAAGATCGGCAAGAGAAAATTTCTTTTCACTTTCATAGGCTACAAGGGCCAGCTTATGGTCTCTGTCACGGGAAAATTCCTCTTCCAGCTGCTGAAGTTTCTCAATTTCCTCTTCAGTTAAACTGGCCACAGAAAAATCTTCTCTGCTCATAATTTCATTCACCTCCCCGCATGTTTTATGCTCCTAATATGTCATTCTCCAGGGAAATGAATTTTCCTTCCCCAATCAATATATAGATGTGACAAAAAAAGAGATAAAAACTCCCCGTCCCCGGGCTGAGAGGACAGGGAGGGGGATAATATAACAATAATACAAAAACCCAACCACACGGGTTGGGATATACTTCAGGTATTAATAACTTATCCCTACTACCCCTGCCAGCGAGGAATTCGTAGGCTTTATAATCGGGCAGGTCTCCTGACTCCCGGCCAGTTTGATCAGCACTGCCTTCCCCGATAAATTAAATCATCCGAGTGGCAAAGTGTGCCGACATTAGCCGGTTACAGTGGCGGGCCCGTTCAGGTTTCTCACCTGATTCCCTATTCTCCTGCAGCCGTAGCCACAGGCACCCGATTACAAAATATTTAATTTTTCGCAGTCCAGTTTTAATTTCGATGCACTTTTAAAAACAAACAGCTTCACATATAATTTAATGAATTACATTTAACTTTTAAATGTAAAACATCAACTATCTCAATAATCATCTCTATAAAATACCTTCTGGACAAAAAATACTAATCCTTCCGAAAAATCAAATTTATTTTTTTAGCAAGATGCTCTAAGAAAAACACCGAATTTTACCAGACAGGCCAGCTTTCTCCCGCAACGCGGCTTATATTGCTCTGATGCTCGGGATCCTGCTGATAATTTTTGTGAAGGCGGCTGTTATTAAAGTGAAGGCAGAAATGTCCATCAAATCCATTGTCATAAATTTTTTGACCGCCGTGAGGCATTCCATTTATCGAACCTGCAATGAGTCTGTTATCAATATGCACGATTACAGCTCGTCTATCCCAGCTCCAGCTTCCTCCATATATCTGCCGCAAAACTTGTGTGTCACGATAAGTAAGTGGCTCCACATCAGCATGCTGGGTGCCCATAGTCCTCTTTATTCGAAAGCTGAGTCCGGTGTTTACATCAGTTATTATGGCGGTTCTGCCCCGGGAAAATATTCGGTCCACCTGACTCCAGTCCAGAGCCTGAACCTCATCAGTAACAGCCTGCCCCCCCGAAAGTCTAAGGGTCTCACCTGCTACAATTCTCTCAGAATTCAAATTATTTATATTCATCAACTCTTCTACTGACACACCAAAACGTCTGGCAATGGTCCAGAGGCTTTCTCCCCGCTGCACATTATAGCGTGCTGTTTCGCCGCTTTCTTCAGTTAATGCTTCCCAGGTTGAAGGTCCCAGCACACCATCAACCCTCAGACCTGTCAGCTTCTGGAATTGTTTAACTGCCAGTTCAGTCTGGTAACCGTATTTACCATCAATCCCTGCAGCGTAAAATCCATTCTGTCGAAGAAGTCTCTGGGCATCTTCAATCCTTTCGTCTCTATCACCGCGGCGAAATGCAGTCCCCTCCAGTGAAGGCAACCTGCTTTCTCTTTCAACTCGATCTTCTTCCTGTTCCTCCGGAGATTCTTCTCTGGCAGATTCTCTTTCTGTTGACTCTTCTTCCTCAGTTTCGCGCGCCTGAGGCTGCTCATCTGCAGAAGAAGAATCATCGCGAGGCGAAGAAGTATCATCACTAAAGGCATCTCCAAATACATCCGGACCTGCTCCCTCAATATCATAACCGTATTCTTTCAATTCAACCCAGGTGCTTTCTCCAACGATGCCATCTGCATCAAGATTGCGATCAGACTGAAAATTTTGCACTGCTCTGCGGGTGAGACTGCGAAATAATCCCGTGGGTTCAACCTCCAGATAACCCTTTTCGTAAAGAATATTCTGCAAAAACACCACCCGGGGGCCGCGATCATAGATCTTAAGGGTCTCTAACTCTTTTATATCTCCTGCAGCCACTGCAAGGGCTTCTGCTGTCTCATCATCATAAACTCCGTCTGGAGTGAGAGCGGCTGCATCCTGAAACTCCTCTACACCCCTCTGTGTTTGCTCTCCATAAAAACCGGTTTGAGGACCATCATAAAACTCGAGCTCAGCGAGCTGCTCCTGGATTTTCTCGACCTCTTCTCCCTCATCACCCAGCCACAGGCTCTCAGCCAGAATTGATTGAGAATAAAATGTAAAACTTACTGCTATTAATAGCATTGAAAACAAAATTATGCCAGCATGACTTAATATTCTTTTTTTAACTTTTTTATGTAAGACAGTTTTTTTGCAAAGTAAACCGTTCACATCTCCTCCCCCTCTTTCAATTTTTTCCCCCTGAGATACATTTGATTGACTCTTTCGTGCGTTTTTTGTCTTTCATTAGGATTTTTAAAGTACTCGCTGTTATTATTATCTCGTATATGAGAACAAATTTCAAGCGTTAAAAGGGAGGAATTTATAATCTGGAAAGATTAGAAAGAATATATGGCAAAATAATACTGCGAATCACATTAAAATCAGCTTTATTCGGTAAACAAATGCATCAAAAAAACTAAATTTTCCTCGTAGCATGAAGTTATACTCACAAGAATTTTACCTCTGCTTAAGTTTAGTTTTCGACCAAAAATAGTGCTTCCTTAGTGAAGGCTCCTATCTAAGCTTCCGCTCAATCATCCAAATCCTGATCATTAAATATAATTTTTCGGTCACTGATTTGCCCCCCCCTTCGAAAATTTCGAGTATCACTTCGCCTTATAGCTTCCTATAATAAGAGGTGAGCAGCT
>CAZVZM010000004.1:0-64464 GCA_964630835.1 uncultured Halanaerobiaceae bacterium | reverse complement strand
ACTTAAGCGGGAAATAATTTCACTGAGCAGGGCCTCATGTATCCCTGTATAATTTAGATAGTAAATTCTGCTAGAGCAGCAATTTTCTTCAGAGGGAAGGATTGCTGCTTTTTTTATAGAATTAAACTTTAATAAGCGCAGGGAATGAGCATGAGACTGAATGCAAATATACTATGCCGGGCGAGGAGAGAAATGGAATGAGTTTTGTATCCCTTTACAGAAAATATAGGCCTCAAAAATTTTCTGATCTGGTCGGGCAGGAACAGATTGTGGAGACGTTGAAAAATAGTCTAAAGTATGACCGCATATCACACGCCTATCTCTTTGCCGGCCCCCGGGGAACGGGTAAGACTTCAACTGCCAAAGTTTATGCCCGGGCTTTAAATTGTGAAATTGATAATGGTGTGGAACCCTGCGGTGAATGCAGCAACTGCAGGCAGATTTCTTCGGAACAGTCCATGGATGTTATAGAGATCGATGCCGCCTCCAACCGGGGAATTGATGAGATCAGGGATCTCAGAGAGCAGGTCAGGTATCAGCCAGGCGAGGGTGCCTACCGTGTGTATATCATTGATGAGGTTCACATGCTTACCGACCAGGCCTTCAACGCTCTCCTGAAAACTCTGGAAGAACCGCCATCGCGGGTTGTTTTCATTCTGGCTACCACTGAACCTCACCGGATTGTTTCTACAGTTCTTTCCCGCTGTCAGCGCTTTGATTTTACTCTCCTTTCAGAGCCGGAAATAGCTGACAGGCTGACCTACATCTGCAGGCAGGAGGGGGTGGATTACAGGGATGAAGCTCTCAACTTAATAGCCTACAGCTCAAACGGCGGCATGAGGGATGCTATAAGCATTCTTGATCAGGCTATATCTTACTGTGGAGATCATATAAGCACGGCAGAGGTAGAGGAAATGCTGGGCAAAATAGATATTGCGGTTCTGAGTGAGCTGATGGTCAGTTTTTCCTCCGGTGATACGCCCGCCGCTCTAGAAATTTCCAGAGAATTACAGGAAAAGGGACGCAGCATTGATAGAATAGTGGCCGACCTTCTCGCCTACGTCCGTCAAATTATGCTGACTGTGTGCGGTGGTTTTGAACTGGCAGCTTCCGGTCTCTCCCGGGGCAGAAAGAAAAAACTTAAAGAGGACAGTGAAATGTTCAGCCGTCAGAGTATAAGCAAGATTTTATCCCGCCTGATAGAGCTGGATGATCGTCTGAGTTATGCGGATAGGCCAGATATCCTTCTGGAGTCAGCTTTGGTGGAGCTGACACTGGAGGAAGAGCAAACCCTGGAGGAGAGTTCAGCTTCTCACCTTTCGAAATTAAAACGCAGGGTGGATAAGCTGGAAGAGAAGCTGACGTCCGGAGAAGAAATTTCTCCAGACAAAAGAGTAAATTCTACTGCGACTGAGGCTGCAGCTTCAGATTCCGGGGAGGCTTCTGCGAAGGCATCTGCTGATAAAAATGCCGGTCACACCGGGGAGTCTGAAAGCGCGGTGAGCTTTGAGAGTTCAGACGAGCATGAGAAGAAAAAGTCAAAATCTAAAGCTGAAGTTAGAGCCGGGGAGGATCGCTCTTCCGAGCAGAAGTCAGGTCCTGCCGGAAGCGAAAAGGTGCCCTGGAATGAAATTATGAATTGCATAAAGGAAGAAGATGTGAAAACTCATGCCAAGCTCAAGGAATGCCTGCCCCCGCGGTTAAGTGATGGAAAGCTGACTATAAAATTTACCCCTGATAAAAACTTTCACTATCAGCAGGCTAAAAGGGAGAAGCAGTTTATTGCTCGCACGGTCAGGGAGGTTATGGATAGAGATATTACGCTGGAGATAAGACTGCAGGGGGAAGATAAGAAAAATACGGATTCTTCTGCTCCTGAGGCTTCGACTTCCAGCAGTTCGGATTCTGAAGACAGCGGAAGTGATTCTGAAGAATCAAAGAGCTCGCTCGGTCTTCTTGAAAAACTGCAGAAACAATATGGAGGGGAGATTATAACTGTCTCCTCTCAGGTTTTAGAAAAAACAAAGGGAGGTAATAATAATGGATATGAAAAAAATGATGCAGAAAGCTCAAAAGATGCAGAAGCAGATGCAGCAAAAGCAGAAGGAACTGGAGGATGAAACAGTTGAGGCAACCGCTGGAGGAGGAGCAGTGCGGGTTGTCATGAATGGCAATCAGGAGCTTGTAGACCTGGAGATAGATCCTGATGTTGTTGACCCCGATGATGTCGAGATGCTGGAAGATCTGGTTTTTGCCGCTGTTAATCAGGCAATGAATGATGTTCAGGAAATGATCAATGATGAGATGGGCAGTTTAACCGGAGGTATGGACATACCGGGGATGACCTAAATGTATTCTTTTCCTGGTCCTATAAAAAAGTTAATATCGCAGCTGGAGAGATTGCCCGGCATTGGAAGACGCACTGCTACGCGACTTGCTTTCCACCTACTGGATGAACCCCGGGAAAGAGTGGATGACCTTGCTGAGGCCCTGAGTTCCGTTCAGCAGGATGTTATCTACTGTTCACTTTGTCACAATATTACCGATGAAGATCCCTGCTCAATCTGCGGTGATGAGGATCGCAGCCGAAATCTTCTTTGTGTTGTGGAAAGCCCCCGGGATGTGGTGGCCATGGAAAAGACGGAAGAATACGAAGGTCTTTATCATGTTTTGCACGGACTGATTTCACCCCTGGATGATATTGGGCCGGAAGAGCTTTCTCTTGATAACTTTCAGGAGAGAATTGCAAAAGAGAGTTTCAATGAAGTCATTATAGCAACAGATCCCAGCGCGGAAGGCGATGCGACGGCAATGTATATATCTCAGATGCTGGAAGATCACGAAATCCAGGTGACCAGGCTGGCTCATGGCCTACCGGCCGGAGGTGATCTGGAATACGCTGATGAAGTTACTCTTTCTCGTGCTCTTGCCGGCCGCAGCGAAATCAACAAATAAAACCCCGCCTGCCCGGAATTTTTCCTGTCCGGGCCACAGGCGGGTTTTTTCTGTAATTCGGGCTTATATTTTTGGTTCTTCTTCACATCAGATGCTGGATTTTGTTTAAGAACACTTACATTTAGGATATTTTCCACTTTTTATATCTCAATCAGTTTGTAATTCCTGCTGCCGAGACCTACTTCCTCGGCGTATTCGAGCTGTCTTCTGCCGCCATCGCTATCAGAATGAATCAATTCAAATTTATTTTTGCCGACCGCTTTACCCTTCATGTCTCCGAGCACGGAATTAGGCAGCACCTCAGCCTCCTTTACCAGATCAAGGGAAGCTTGTTCCACAGCAACAGGGTCCTTTCCGGCAACGATACCCTGATCTGGCACCACCGGTTGATCGCTGTAGTTGGGGCAATCACAGTCCGGAGCAACGTCAGTGATGAAGTTTATAAAACCTGCCCTCTGCTCTACCGCTTTTAATACTCCGAGGGTAAATTCCACCATTCTTTCCTGCACTCCAGCGCTGCTTGCTTCCCAGACTATAGAAATTGCATCAGTGCGGCAGGAGACAACACACTCACCGCAGCCTATACAGTCCTCCCCAATGATATAGCTGTTATCACTGTCTATGACTATACAATTTTCCGGGCAAAATTCCACGCATTCGTGACATTTTATGCATTCTTTCTCATCAATAGAGGGTTCTACAACTGAGTGCATCATCTGTTTTCCGCTGCGGCTTCCCAGTCCCATACCAATATTTTTGATGGTGCCTCCAAAAGCAGTCAGATCGTGGCCTTTAAAATGTGCCATACTTATCATGCTGTCAGCTTCGCAGATTTCCTGCCCAATTTTAACCGAGGAAAAAGTTTTCTGATTGATTTCTATCTCCTGATAACTTCTGCCCTGGAGACCATCGGCAATTATTACAGGGGCCTTCACTGTCGCCGGGCTGAATCCATTGGCATAGGCTGTATTGAGATGATCGATGCTGTTGGCTCGCTGTCTCTCATAGAGAGTGTTGGCGTCTGTAAGAAATGGTTTGCCTTCGGCTTCTTTTACCGCTTCCACCAGCCGACGGGTATATATAGGTCTTATAAAGGCGGTATTTCCCGCCTCACCAAAATGCTGTTTGATTGCAACAAAATCGTCCCTGGAGATAAATTCTGCCATTCTGGCCTGGTGAAAAAGTTTGTAAAGTTTTTCTACCATACTTTCGGAACCGCGGCTTGCTCTGGGGCTGGCAAAATAGACTTTTTCGGACATATTAACCCTCCTGGATTAAATTTCCGGCCTCTACTCTTTTTTGTTGACCATAATAATGAATACCCTGAAGCTTAACCTGTCTTTCTGGAAAATAAAAGTTTGAGCGTGAAACTCCTGCACAGTAATCAGCTGATAATGCACCTAACCTACCTACTAATATAACTAAATTAATTTTTATATGCAAACCGGGCAAAAAAAGTTTGAGTTGACCAGTTGTTAAATTGGCCTGTCATAATTAGTTTATTAAGATATACTGAAAGATGTAAAGCTTTGTTTTGAAGTGCATAAGGCATTCAGGTGGTGAAAGTTTGTACTTTCCGTTATTGATTGGGATTTTCTGCATCGGACTTCTGATAGGTATAAGTGGCATTGGGGGATTTTTGCTCCCTGCTCTTCTTATAATCCTCGACATAACGCCGGTTGAGGCTGTTGCGATCGGCCTGGGAGCTCAAATATTAATATACTTTGCCAGCTTTCTTCTTTACTTGCGCAGGGGGCAAATATCATTTCGGTCCAGCTTTACTATCATCCCGGGAGCAATACCGGGAGTCTTTTTGGGACTGTTAATCAACATTAATATACCTCAGCGAGTACTGACACTGGTTCTGGCTGCAGTTCTGGCAATGCTATTGCTAGTAATTAATATTCAGAAGAGATACGAAACAAAAGCGATAGAAAAAAATCCCTGTTCTCCCCAGGAAAACACATCTTTAGGCCATGAAAACGCCTCTAAATGCGTAGAAGCTGAAAAAAATAATCCCATCAGAAAACGGATTGCTCTTGTGGGAGCTGGCTTCCTGGCCGGAAGTATGGCTTCGTTAGCTGGTGTTGGAGGGCCGGTTATTACCGTGCCTTTCTTGATGGCTATGCGTTATGAGAGTGCAGAGTCTGTGGGAACATCAATTTTCAGCGGAACTTTCATTGTGGGAGCGGCATTTATCTTTCATATGTATGTGCAGGACTTTGCCCCCGGGCTGGCTGCGGCAGTGGGTTTATTTGCCGCTCTGGGAGCTGTGGTAGGCGCTGCCCTTCAGGGAAAAGTTGGTAAAGAAACAGGCAGCAGCCTTATAACGGGTATTACAATGCTTTCGATACTCTATCTTATTTTCCTGGCCTAAATTTTTCATTCCCTGTATCATTGATTTCCTCCGAAGTCCTCTTCTTTGAGTTGACACGGGTGTGAAATTTTGTTAAACTATTTCAAATAAATCGGATTCAGCTTTTTAAATTATACTGGAAGTTTTAAAGTTTCATTACAATGAAATTTTTCCACGAAATTTTTCCACTGTTATCATTTCGCTTTATTTCAATTAGCCAGGCATATCTTAATTTAAGAACACAATATTTTAACTATGGACAGGAAATTCGATTGTTTTCGAGCATTACCTCACATCATGCCTGCCTGTGGTGAGTAGTATGGGAGGGATTTTTTTTAGTATCCACCGGACTAGATCTTCCGGTGGAAAATAAGTGGAGTTTTAAAAACAGGAGGAATAATAAAAATGAAATTTTCAGATAAGTTGAGCGGAGAGGCTTTAACTTTCGATGATATCCTGTTAAAACCGGCCTATTCACAGGTCAAGCCCCGGGATGTAGATACCAGCATTCAGCTCACCGGCGGGATAGAGCTGGAAGTGCCTATTTTGAGTGCCAGCATGGATACAGTAACTGATTCCAGTCTTGCTATTGCTATGGCCCGGCAGGGAGGGCTGGGAGTGCTACACAAAAATAATGAGCCTGCGGAACAGGCTGCTGAGGTTGATCGCGTCAAGCGTTCTGAAAGCGGAGTGATAGTTGATCCATTTTATCTCTCTCCCGGGGACAGCATCAACGAAGCGGAAAATCTCATGTCTCGATACCGCATATCTGGTGTCCCTATAGTTGATGAGGACAAAAAACTTGTGGGGATCCTTACAAATAGAGATCTTCGCTTTGAAGAGGATTATGACCGCCCCATTAAAGAGGTTATGACCGAAGAAAATCTTGTCACTGCGCCTGAGGGTACCACCCTGGAGGATGCAAAGGCTGTTTTGCAGGAGCACAAAATCGAGAAACTACCCCTGGTTGATGATAATGGGACGTTAAAAGGGCTGATAACTATAAAAGACATAGAGAAGGTCAAAGAACACCCCAATGCCACCAAAGATGATCAGGGACGTCTGATGGTGGCTGCAGCTGTCGGAGTGGGTGATTTAGGTATGGAGAGAGCCAGCAGACTTATTGAGGCAGAGGTAGATATGCTTGTTGTGGATACCGCTCACGGTCACTCTCAGGATGTTATAGAGATGGTCAGGTCACTCAAAGAAGAATTTTCTGAAATACCGGTGACTGCAGGCAATGTAGCTACAGAGGAAGGAGCCAGAGCTCTTTTTTCGGCTGGAGCTGATGTGGTTAAGGTAGGTGTTGGCCCCGGATCCATATGCACAACCAGAGTGGTAGCGGGTATAGGGGTGCCTCAGATAACAGCAGTGTTTTCAGCGGCGAAGGCGGCGGAAAAATTCAATCGCAGTATTATTGCAGATGGAGGCATTAAATATTCGGGTGACATAGTTAAGGCTCTTGCTTCTGGAGGCAGTGCAGTTATGATCGGAAGCCTCCTGGCGGGTACGGAGGAAAGTCCAGGGGAAAAAGAAATATATAAAGGCAGGAGTTATAAGGTTTATCGCGGAATGGGCTCTGTTTCGGCTATGAAGGAGGGGAGCAAGGATCGATATTTCCATGACGAGACTGATGAGGAAAAGCTGGTGCCGGAGGGTGTTGAGGGGCGCGTTCCCTACAAGGGTCCCCTGGCAGATACGATTTACCAGTTGATTGGAGGAGTCCGCTCTGGTATGGGTTACTGCGGAACTCCCGATATTTCCGCGCTGCAGGAAGAAGCGGAGTTTATTCGCATTTCTCCTGCAGGCTTGAGGGAAAGCCATCCCCATGATATAAATATTACCCGTGAGGCTCCAAATTACAGTCTGGATGAGAGAAATTAAATCCGGGTTATTTTGTCCTCATAAGGTTAAATTGATATATAAATATTTGGTCCAAAGTGATATACCGGCGGGTATGACTTTCATTTCATCTGAATTTTTCTGCTCAAATTTATCTGAGAATTTCAGGAATGGATATAGGGCATATAATTGCTGGCGGCGTTAAATAGTTCACAGCATTTTAGGTGGAACTGACATACCATTAATTCCTGAGGATATTTGACTAAACTGCTTTTCAATTTTTTGTTAAATTGAGGCATCAAAACTTAACCACAGGCAAAACAAATGACAAAAAATAAATACAGGGGGTATGTCAGCCATGAATGCAGAAAATAGAGGTAGAAAAACATCAGAGGATGAAAGCTCATCAGAAGCGATAGATGATATTTTTGACCTGATAATTATAGGGGGAGGACCGGCCGGTTTGACTGCGAGCATTTATGCCGGCAGGGCGGAGCTTGATGTTGCAGCTATAAATGGACCCTCTCCCGGGGGCCAGATAATCAATACAAGCACTCTGGAAAATTTTCCCGGTTTTCCCTCGGGAGTTGAAGGGGCCGAACTGGCCCAAAAAATGATGGAGCAGGCCAGGAGATTTTCAGCGGAACTGAAATTCGAAGAGGTGGTCGATGTAGAGTTAGATGCACATCCCTTTTTGGTGGAAACTTATATGGCTTCATATAAAACTAAGTCTCTTATAATAGCCACGGGTGCCAGTCCAAGAAAGCTTGGCCTGAAAAATGAAGAAAAACTCACTGGAAGGGGTGTGTCCTATTGTGCTACATGCGATGGTGCCATGCACAAAGATGAGGTGGTGGCAGTAGTCGGTGGAGGAGACAGCGCTCTGGAAGAAGCGGATTACCTGACTCAATTTGCCCGAAAGGTTTATCTTGTACACAGGCGCGAGGAATACAGAGCCGGTCCCGGCTCTGTCGAACTGGTTAAAAATAATGATAGGATTGAACCGGTTCTCAATGCCGAAGTCTCCGAGCTTCGGATTGAGGATGGAGGACTCGGCGGTTTAATTCTGGAGAATAACTCGACCGGCGAGGAGTTTGTTCTCGATGATGTTAAAGGTCTCTTTATTTCCATTGGTTATAATCCCAATAGCGATCTTTTTTGTCCCTCACTCGAATGCGATGAAAGGGGATATATATATACCGATGATCTTCAGCAGACAAATATAGAAGGTGTTTTTGCTGCCGGGGATGTACAGGATAATCGATTTCAACAGGTTATTACCGCCTCTGCTTCCGGAGCAAAAGCAGCAATGGAGGCTAACCGCTATCTTCGCCGGATTTCTGAATAAATCAGAATAATTTGCGTTTTGTTGTGAAACATGATAGAGATCTTAAACGATATTTATTTTACACATTAATGAAAAGAAACTTATGTTGACAATCTCGGGTTAAATTGTGTCTGCTGGCGGCCGCACTTTTCCTGCAATTGCATAACCCCCCTGCCTGTGATACCATAAAATCAGCCGTTTAATTTTGAGGCCTGGTCGGAATCATAAATTCAAGTTGATAACGGGAGGACGGCCTATGTCCGGTTTTTTTATGACAATTGAAGGTATTGAAGGAGCAGGGAAAACCACTCAGATGGAAATGCTTGCTGATTTTCTTCGCAAGCGGGGAAAATCCCCTCATATTACCAGAGAGCCTGGAGCTACCAGGATAGGGGAAAATATTCGTCAGCTTCTTCTCGATCCCGATCAGCAAAAAATGTGCTCGCGCACAGAAATATTGCTCTATGCTGCCGATAGAGCCCAGCACGTCGAGGAGATAATAAAGCCCGCCCTTAACAGGGGAAAGATTATTATTTCTGATCGTTACTATGATTCCACTCTTGCCTACCAGGGTTTCGGTCGCAATCTTAATCGGGAGATGCTCAGTAAAATTGTGAACTGGGCAGTAGATGGCTGCCATCCCGATCTAACTTTGCTTCTTGATGTGGACCCTGCCCGGGGTCTCCAGAGAGCACGATCTTTATCCGCTGATCAACTCGGTGACAGGCTTGAGAGAGAGGAACTTTCTTTTCACGAGCGTGTGAGAAAAGGTTATAAAGCTCTGGCCCGGGAAAATGAAAAGCGCTTTAAAATTATCGACGCAGATAAGTCTATAGAAGAGGTCCAGAAAGAAATTAGAAGGGTGGTAGAGGAGAGATTACCATGAGTGAGAGTGAGGAAAGTATCAGGCTGGTGGTTGCAGTGGTTAACGATAGAGATGCGGACGACCTTGAGGCCTGTTTAAACAAAGCTCATTTTCAGGTTACCAGACTGCGCAGCAGCGGAGGCTTTCTCAAAGAGGGAAATACCACCTTTTTCATCGGGACCGAGAAGAGGTATCTTGATGAATTATTTGAGTTGATAGAGGATAATTGCTGCAGTCGAACCCGAACCATAGCCCCTATGTCTCCACTTGCCAGCGAGCTGGAAGAAAATTATTTTTCTCTTCCAATGGAGGTTGAAGTGGGAGGAGCCACAGTATTTGTGCTGGATGTAGAGCAGTTTAAAAAGTTTTAAATATATTTTCAGTAAATGTTATTGTGAAATTTAAGACATATTCTGTAAAGCGGAAGCTACTCATCTCATTTAACAAATGATCTGGAGAAAAACCAGTTTTAATTTCAGTTTTTCTTTCTTCGGTGTTTATGGGAGGCACCAGAAAAGACTCAAATTTCGTTTATTATTTTGATTTTCAAGGAGTGAGTATTGAAATATGAGCTGGAGCAATATCCCGGGTCAGAAGGCTGTAAAAGAGCTGATAAAGAGTCAGCTGCAGGAGGGAAGACTCAGCCATGCCTATCTCCTCCTGGGCCCCAGGGGGACTGGAAAGCAAAAATTTGCCTGGGAGCTGGCGGCTACATGCCTTTGTTTGGAAAATGAGATTGAGAGCTGCGGCAGCTGCCTCAGCTGCAGAAAGATTGAGCACAATAATCACCCGGACGTTAGAGCTTTTTCTTTGGCAGAGGATAAAAAGAAAATTGGTATCGATATAATCAGGGATCTTCAGCATCGTCTGTCACTTAAGCCTTTTGAAGCTGACAGGCGTTTTTTTATAATTAATGAGGCGGATAAAATGACTCCTCAGGCGTCCAACTGCCTGCTTAAATCTCTGGAAGATCCTCCGAACTATGCTACTCTGCTTCTTCTGGCAGAAGAGGAGAGCAGGCTGCTGCCCACAATATTATCCCGATGTCAGCATCTGCGCTTTCATCCTCTTTCCCGCGAAAAGATTGCCTCTATGCTGCAAAAAGAAAAGGAGCTAAATCGTGATGCCGCCCTGCATCTTTCGCGCCTTGCAGCAGGCAGTCCCGGGCGGGCTCTCAAACTGGCGGAAGATGATGAGCTGCCAGAATATCGCAAAAAAACCCTGAATTTTATGGAAGGATTAAGTCGTCATAAAGATGTCGAAATTCTTGAAGAAGCAGAGAAATGGAAAAAATGGCTTCAGGAGGGCATGCCCCTCTTTGATTTGCTTAAGGAGTGGTTTAGAGATATAATTGTATACAAACGCTCTGGTTCTGGACCGGTGAGAAATAGTGATTATTTGAGTGCTATCAAAGAGACTGCCCGGAGCTTTTGCCCCGGAGAATTGCTTGAAATGCTGGCAGCTGTAGAGAGAGCCGATGAGGATATTGAAGCCAATGTAAGACCGGAACTGGTGCTTCAGGTTATGCTGTTAAATCTCAAAGAAAAACTCAGCGAAAACTAAAGGAAGGGTTTGAGTTATGCCAACAGTCATCGGAGTTACTTTTAGGCCGGCCGGCAAAATATATTATTTTGATCCGGAGGGCCTGGAGCTGGAAAAACATGATTATGTCATTGTGGAAACTTCACGCGGAGTGGAGTTCGGCCTGGTTATACAGCCTCCTCATGAGGTCGATCAGGATGAGGTTGTGGAGCCGTTAAAACCAGTTATCCGCCGGGCTACAATTCGCGATAAGGAGCAGTATTATAATAATAAAGAGCTGGAGCGAGAAGCCTTTGACATCTGTCTTGACAAGATTGAAGAACACGGTTTACCCATGAAGCTCGTGGATGTCGAATATACATTTAACCACAACAAAATTTTATTTTACTTTACAGCCGATGGGCGGGTGGATTTTCGGGAGCTTGTTAAAGATCTGGCCCGTATATTCAAAACTCGCATCGAATTAAGACAGATAGGAGTGAGAGATGAAGCCAAAATGCTGGGGGGAATGGGCCCCTGCGGCATGCAGAGCTGCTGCACCAGATTTTTGCGAGAATTTGAACCCGTTTCAATTAAAATGGCAAAAAAGCAGGAGCTCTCTCTAAATCCTGCCAAAATATCAGGTATCTGCGGAAGACTTATGTGTTGTTTGCGTTATGAAGAGGAGTGCTACATGAAAATGAAAAAGGAGATGCCCGATAGAGGTGAAGAGGTGGAGCTGCCTATAGGATCAGGTGAAGTGGTAGATAGAAATCTGATAAAAAAGACTGTGGATGTGGCCATAGGTGAGGACGAAACGGTGGAGATTGATGCCGAAGATCTTCCCGGTTATGAGCCCGGCAAAAATTATGAGAAAGAGATAGAAAAAAAAGAGTAAAGCCCGGCTCAAATTAACTTTTTTAAGGTTCATATATTAATAACTGCGATTCTTCTCCGCAAAAATTTTGCTTTGTTTTTAAAAGTTAATATATAAGCCGGAAAGCGATAGCTAATTAACATTTTTATTGGAAGCTATAAGACGAAGTGATACTCGAAATTTTTCGAAGCCTGGATAATGTCCATGGCCGAAAACTAAACTTAAGGAGAGGAAAAATTTCACTGTGAAGGGAGTTTTATAGCTTCCCTGAATAAGCATTATGTATGTTATGACTGGGATTATAATTTTTAAATTATGATGGTATCGGCTTATGCGCTGAAGTCATGATATTTAATTTATTCAGTGCAATATTTAAACATTTTATAGTTTCATGCAGGAAAATACAGCATAAGCCTGCTAAAATAGATTTAGGAGGTCCGGAGATGGAGGATGATTTTTTGAGCGACCTGGCTCATTTTCAGGAGGAAATTGAAAGGTTATCCCAGCAATTTAAAGATTTGCAGAGTAAAACCTATGATATGTATAAGGAAAATAAAGAGCTGCGTGAGGAAAACAAAGAACTGCGGCGGCTCATATTAAAGTATCGTGACAGGGGGGATGATGAAGACTTTTCTCCTGGAGCAGCAGAATATCTTACTCATCTCTATGAAGAGGAATATCATGTGTGTCCCACCAGTTTTGGTGAAAAAAGAGAGAGGGACTGTCTTTTCTGCCGGGAGCTTCTGGAAAGACAGCAAAGTGAGGAGAGGAGCTAAAAAATGGCTTCCGAAAATTCTGAACCGGGAGATCTTTTTGTTTGTCCCACCCCTATAGGGAACATGGAGGATATCACTTTAAGGACACTTAGAGTGCTTAAAGAGGTTGATCTAATAGCCTGTGAGGATACCAGGCGCACGGGCCGGCTTCTGGATCACTATGATATAGAAGCGGATCTTTTGAGCTATCACGAGCACAACGCTGCCTCCCGCTGCCGGAGACTTATAAAAGAATTAGATCTCGGGCGGGAAATTGCCCTCGTCAGTGATGCCGGCACTCCCGGCATCTCTGATCCAGGTAAGTTCTTAATTCAGGAGGCAATTGAAGCGGGCATAGAGATAGTTCCCCTTCCAGGCGCTTCTGCCCTGCTTCCGGCTTTAGTGGCTTCCGGTCTGGAAGCTGACCGTTTTGTTTTTGAAGGTTTTATGCCCAAAAAGGGCCAGGAGCGCGAGGAGAGACTGGCTGTTTTAAAGAGAGAGGAGAGAACTGCGGTGATTTACGAATCTCCTCACAGGACAATAGACACCATAGAGGATCTGGCCAGGGAAATGCCGGAAAGGGAGCTGGTGCTTGTAAGGGAGATAAGCAAAATTCATGAGGAAAAAGTCAGAGGATTGACTTCCGAGCTCGCCGAAAAAATTTCCTCCGATGATATTAAAGGAGAAGTGGTTCTTGTGCTGGCGGGCAGAGAAAAGTCTGCAGAAGAAAAGCATGGCTACGAACAACTATCTCTTGTGGAGCATGTAAGGGCTTTAATGGACCATGGATATCCCAAAAAGGAAGCCATAAAAATGGTGGCCCGGGAGAGAGAAATTTCGCGAAACGACGTTTATGAAGCGGCCATCGCCATAGATGCCCGACCTCAAAAAGATAATTAATCTGACAGTTAGAAAGGAGAGATGTACATATGCCCGAAGAAAAGAACACATTTTATGTTACAACGCCGATCTATTACCCCAGCGATAAGCTGCACATAGGGCATGCCTATACTACTGTGGCGGCCGATACTATAGCTCGCTTTAAGGAGATGCGGGGATATGACACGGTGTTTTTGACAGGTTCAGATGAACACGGCCAAAAAATTGAACGCAGAGCCATTGAAGCGGGAGAGGATCCCGAGGACTTTGTGGATGAAATTGTAGCCACCTTTAAAAAGCTCTGGGAGGAGCTGGGGGTTGAATATGATCAATTTATACGCACCACCCACGATTATCATGAGGAGGCTGTTCAGCACATATTCGATCATCTTTATGAAAAAGGAGATATTTATCTGGATGAATATGCCGGCTGGTACTGCACTCCCTGTGAAGCATACTGGCGGGAACGTCAGATCGAGGGAGAGGAAAATGTCTGCCCTGACTGCGGTCGTCCTCTTGAATGGGTTGAGGAGGAAAGCTACTTTTTCCGGCTCAGCAAATATGCCGATCCCCTCAAAGAACATATAGAAGAAAATCCAGAATTTATCCAGCCGGAGTCGCGGCGCAATGAAATGCTTAACTTCATTGATGAGGGCCTGGATGATCTCTCCGTTTCTCGCACTACCTTCGACTGGGGAATAAAAGTACCCTTCGATGAAGATCATGTAGTTTATGTGTGGATAGATGCTCTCAGCAATTACATCACCGCTCTGGGCTTTCCTGAAAAAACAGAGAGGTATGAGGCTTTCTGGCCTGCAGATATTCACATTGTGGGAAAAGATATTCTGCGATTTCATACTATCATCTGGCCCGCAATCCTTATGGGGATTGGTGAACCGCTGCCCGAGCAGGTTTTCGGTCATGGCTGGCTTCTGACCGAAACGGGTAAAATGTCCAAATCCCGCGGTAATGTGGTGGATCCCCTGCAGCTTACAGAGGATTTTGGCAGGGATGCTTTCAGATATTATCTGCTGCGTGAAGTTCCCTTTGGGTCCGACGGCACCTATTCCACGGAAGCTCTGATAAATCGCATCAACTCGGATCTGGCCAATGATCTGGGCAATTTGCTTCATCGCACACTGAGTATGATTGAGCAGAATTTTGCCGGCGTAATTCCTGAGCCGGATAAAAGGGAAGAGATAGATACTGAGCTGCGCGAGATGGCCCTGAAAACGGCCGAAAGGGTGGCAGAACATACAGATGAGCTACACTATACTGAGGCTCTGGAGGAGCTCTGGGAGTTTGTAAGGCGCAGCAATAAATATATCGATCAGACCCGCCCCTGGATACTGGCCCGAGATGAGGATGAATATGATAGACTCAGCACAGTTTTATACAATCTCATGGAATCTCTGCGCTTCATTGCTATTATGCTCAAACCGTATATGGTGGACACCCCTCTGGAGATGGGACGACAGATGGGCTGTCGGAGAGAGGTCATGCTTGCCGACTGGGGTGATTTAACCTGGGGGCAGCTGCCAGCTGGACGTTCCGTGCGTAAAGGCGATCCGATATATCCCCGCATAGATATGGAAAAATATTTTGAGAGCCGGGCGGATAAAGAAGAGGTAAATGACGAAAGTGGGCAGGAAGGAGAAGCAGCTTGCGCGGAGGATAATGAACTGCCCGAAGGGCTGATTTCTTTTGAGCAATTTCAGGAGCTTGATCTCAGAGCGGCCCGGGTAATCGAGGCTGATCAAATATCCGGAAGTGACAACCTCCTCCGATTGGATGTGGATGTCGGTGAGGAGGAAAGCAGGCAGCTGGTTGCCGGCCTTGCCGGCCATTATGAACCACATGAACTGATTGATCGCACCATTATAGTGGTTAATAATCTGGAACCGGTAGAGATCTTTGGAGTCAAATCTGAAGGCATGCTCCTGGCAGCTGAGGATCAGGACAATCTGGCTCTTCTGAAACCTGATATAGAGGTCAGTCCCGGATCCGAAATCAGTTAAAAACATTAATTTGATGTTTTTGTTACCTGGTTGTAACAGATGCGTTTAAACAGGCTTAACTTATGTAAAACAAAAATATGAGGCTTATTTCACAATAAATTTTTCCTGGCCTCATATTTTCCAGAGATCAACCCTATTTTTGGCTCCCCGGTTTTGGGCCGGGGTTTTTCTTTTGGCTTTTACCCACGGTGGATATTCAACTTTGCAGACCTTCTCCACATCAGTTGTTGGAGTAAGCTATCAGGCTCCGCTCACAATGAAATTTTTCCTCTGCTCCACAGCCTTGAGAGAAGATTCTACAGTAAATTACAAAAAAATTTCTGTGTTTTTGTCAAATTGATATAATTTGTGCTATAATTAACATGTAGTTTTTCCAGAAGAAGTCAATAATTATTATTGACAGCAATTTGAGGAGGGAAATGAATGAAGAATAAAGATTCTATTCCCAAGGCAACTATAGAAAGACTTCCTCTTTATTACCGATGCCTGGACAAACTCGATACTTTTGAAGAAGTAGATGTTGTTTCTTCTAAGGAGCTGGGAGGCAGGCTGGGCATTCCGCCCACTCAGGTAAGGAAAGATCTTTCCTATTATGGAGAATTCGGCAGACGGGGCGTTGGTTATAATGTTCACGATCTAAAAAAGTCAGTGGGAGAGATACTGGGAGTTGACCAGAAGTGGTCAACTGTGCTCGTTGGAGCAGGCAACCTGGGCAGAGCTTTAGTAAATTATGATGGGTTTGCCAAAATGGGTCTTGAGGTGGTTGGTGTTTTTGACAATGATCTCAATAAGATTGACAACCGGATTGGAGACCTGACCGTCAAAAGCACCCAGGAAATGAAAGAGGTCATTGAAGAAAAAGATGCAAAGGTAGGAATAATAGCTGTGCCTGAAGATGTAGCGCAGAATGTAGCAGACAGCCTTGTTAGAGCAGGCATAAAAGCTCTCTGGAATTTTGCCCCCACCCGCCTATATGTGCCGGAAGATGTGACGGTGAGAAATGAAGATTTGGCCGTAGGCATAGTAAGCCTCATATATCATCTTAGCTGGCAGGAGAAGGAGGATCTTGAAGAGACCCTCCAGGAGAGGAGCGAAGAAGCCGATAAGGCTTCCCCGGAGAACCAGGAGGATGATGAAAAATGATGACTGTTGTTTCTCATTTCTTTTTTTGATAGAATGATAGGTGGATCTTTTCCAGATTAAATTTATTTGGGTTAAATATAAATTCTGTATTGCCCAGGAAGAGATATCCTCCGGAGTTTAATACCGAGACAAATTTTTCGGTGAGCTGTTCCTTTAAGCCTTTGGTGAGATATATAAAAAAGTTGCGGCTCAATATAAGGTGCCAGCCGCTAGTATATCTTTCATTGATTAAATCCTTCTCTTCAAATTCCACAAGGTTTTTAATCCGGGAGGAGAGGCGAAATTCATCTGCGTCTCCGGCGGACTTAAAGTACTTATCTTTGATATCATCCGGCATATTTTTTAAAGCCTTTTTTGGATAGACCCCTTCAGCCGCCGTCGAGAGGATATCCGGGTCAATATCGCTGGCCAGGATTTTAAATCGTCTTTCCTCTACTCCCATTTCTTTCATTATAATAGCCATAGTATAGGGTTCCGAGCCGTCGGAACAGGGAGCGCTCCATATTTTTACTTTGCGATTTTTGTCCAGCAGCTCCGGGAGGACTTCTTCCTTAAGATAATCGAAGCTTTTGGGATTGCGAAAAAATTCAGACGTGTTAATTGTGAAGTGATTTAAGTAGGCTGCTCTGAATTCGTCGTCATTTTTGAGCAGCTTCAGGCACTCCTCAAAGTCGTCAATTTCGTGCCGCCGCATAAGACTTTTAGTGCGCCTTTTAACGCGTTTTAATTTATAACCATCCAGATTGAGATTTAAAAGCTTTGCTGCTTCGTCTTTAAATTCCATAAAATTCACTTTATACTTCTCTCCTTTCGGTCAGGTTGACAATAGCCTGAGGTATTTTGTCGCGGGGAAGTATTCTGTCATAGGCCCCCTTGTTTATAACGGTGCGGGGCATGCCGTATACCAGAGCTGTTGATTCGTCCTCTACCAGGCCATAGCCGCCGTGTTTTTTTACCGCCTGCATGCCCTCACCTCCATCGCTGCCCATACCTGTAAGGACTACGCCTATTATGCGTTCTTGATATATTGGGGCCAGAGAGGATAACATATAATCGACACAGGGTCTGACACCCCAGCGCTTTGGTTTTTTATTTAGCTTAACTCCCTGGTTATCAAACTCCATGTGGAAATTTCCCGGTGCCAGCAGGGCTGAGGCTGGCTTAAGCTCGTCTCCTTCCTCTGCTTCTTTTACAGAGAGGTTTGTTTCCAGGTCGAGCCTTTCCGCAAGGGAAGTGGTAAAACCTTCCGGCATATGCTGAACAACAGCAAAGGCGGCTGGTATATCAGGGGGGAGAGAACCCAGCACATCTTTTAGAGCTCTTGGACCACCCGAGGATGCCCCCATGGCGATCACGGGAAAATCATCCCGGGGTTTAATTTTTTTATCGGTTTTGGCGGGACGGTCAGGGGCTATTGTTTGAGAGCTGGTAGCATTACGCTGCTGGTGGTAACTATCACAGGCTTTTACACCTGCCTTTAACTTTTCCAGGAGCTCATCGGCTATATCATCAATCTCCAGGGAGATGGAACCGGATGGCTTGGGGATAAAATCAAAGGCTCCCAGATCGAGTGCTTCCATAACAGTATCCCGATTGTTCAGGGCGCTCACCATGAGCACAGGCAGTTCGGGATGGGATTTTTTAATTTTACGCAGAGTTTTGAGGCCATCCATTTTGGGCATTTCTATATCCAGAGTAATTATGTCCGGCTCCAGTTTGGGTATTTTTTCCAGAGCCTGTACGCCGTGACGGGCGGTGTCGACTACATTAAGCCCGGGATCCGAATTTATAGTTTCCGAAAAAAGTTTTCTCATAAAAGCAGAGTCATCGACAACCAAAACTTTTATCATAGTATTCCTCCTGAGTTTAAATGCCCTGTAGTAATTATTTCTTCTCCGTGAGGAAAAATCCTCCCTGTAAATCTATTTTGAAAAAGAGGTGATAGTGTGTCACTTGAAGTTGCAGTACTGGCCAGCGGTAGCTCAGGCAATTCTATATATGTATCGGGAAGGGAAACCAGCATTCTTATTGATGCGGGGCTCAGCGGGAAGAAAATTGCCGATAATATGAAACAGGTCGGCTGCAGTCCCGACGAACTGAAGGCGATATTGCTCACACATGAACATAGAGATCATATTTCCGGAGCAGGAGTGATGGCCCGCCGGTATGACCTGCCCATTTATGCCAGCCAGGGAACTCTCAGGGAGTCCAGAGACAAGCTGGGACGACTGGGGAGGGATCAACTCAAGGCTAAAAAAGGAAACTGGGAGCTGCAAGAGCTAAAAATTGAGACTTTTGCCCTGCCACACGATGCCGCTGAACCTACCGGTTACGTAATTACGTCGGGAGACGTAATGATGGCTGCAGCCACCGATATAGGCTGTGTGACGGCAGAAATCATGAATAAATTGAGCGGGGCAGACATACTGGTGCTTGAGTCCAATCACGATCTAGATCTGCTCAGAACTGGCAGTTATCCGCCCTCCCTAAAAAAACGGATTAGAAGCGACAGGGGGCATCTTTCCAATATTGAAGCTGCCGGACTCCTTCCGGAACTTATAAAAGATCAAAAGAATGAAAGACCAATTGTCATACTTGGGCATTTAAGCGAAGAAAATAATCGGCCTGAACTGGCATATCTAACCGTTAAAAACTCACTGAACTCACGGGGGTGGCAGGTGGGTGAAGATGTTTTGCTCAACTGTGCTTCCCGGGAGGAACCGGGCGAACTTTACAGACTGAAATCTTCACCTGAAGGAGGTATCAGTAAAACCGGATGATGGAGATAAATGTTGTAGCTGTGGGAAAGATCAGAGAAGATTATATTGTTCAGGGGATCAAAGAATACTCGCAGCGTCTTTCTTCCTTCTGCAATCTCAACATTCTGGAGGTAAAGGCGGCAAATATCTCCGGCAATTCGGGAGGAGGAGCAGGAGAAAAGGTGAGAGAAAAAGAGGGCGAGAGACTGCTGGATAAGCTGCCTTCCAGAGGTTATAACATCGCTCTGGATGCAAGCGGCAAGCCAATGACTTCTGAAGGACTGGCAAAATCAATAGAAAATCTACAGGTGCAGGGTCACAGCAAAATAAATTTCATGATAGGAGGATCGCTGGGGCTTTCATCCGAAGTTCTGGAAAGAGCGGATTATAAACTTTCTCTTTCTCGCATGACATTCACCCATCAGATGATCAGGTTGATACTCCTGGAACAGCTCTATCGGGCCTTTAAAATCAAGTCCGGGGAACCCTATCATAAATAAAAATAAAGTTCTTTTACCCTTTATTCATGGAAGTTATAAGGCTCCGTTCACAATGAAATTTTTCCTCTGCTTAAGTTTATTTTTCGGCCATGGACCCGGCCCGGGCTTTGAAAAATTATCAGTATCACTTTGCTTTATATTATCCGGTCATAAGTATCATGATAGAGATATTATGCGATATTTATCAACCACAGGAAGAACCGTTAAAAAATTCGGTGCTTGGAGGAGGAGTATTCATGATTAATCTAAAAGGGGAAGAGGAAAAACTGGACAAAGCGGTGAAAATAGCAGAGGAGAAGGAAGTGATACTGCCGACATTTTCTCAGATGAAAGACCCTGAGAAAATACCCGATGAGATCAAGAACAGGCTTGAGGATGTGGGTCTCTGGGAGATACATCCTCTCAATCTGTTTCGTATCACCTGGAAAAATGAGGCAACCCGTACCGGAGGGCTTTATGACGGTGTTAACTGCATTGAGCTTCCTTCATCGCTGACAGGAGTAAATGCCCGAATCATAGCTCTGGTGGGAAAATGGTTTCCCACCGGCGCGCATAAAGTAGGGGCTACATACGGTTGTCTGGTGCCCGAACTGGTTACCGGACAATTTGACCCTGCGGAAGAGAGAGCGGTCTGGCCCTCCACGGGAAATTACTGTCGGGGAGGAGCGTATAACTCTCGTCTGCTGGGATGTAAATCCATAGCCATTCTGCCGGAGGGGATGAGCAGGGAGAGATTTGAGTGGCTTTCCGGTATTGCTGATGAAGTTATCAAAACTCCTGGATCAGAAAGCAATATAAAGGAAATTTTTGATAAATGCCATGAACTCGAGGAAAATCGCGATGACATTAAAATTTTCAATCAATTTGATGAGCTGGGCAATCACCTCTGGCATTACGAGGTTACCGGGGAGGCAATGCTGGAAGCTTTTTCCAGTCTCGCTGGAGACAAAAAGCTGAAAGGTGTGGTTCTCACCTCCGGTTCAGCCGGCACGCTGGGTTCTGCGGATAGAGTTAAAGAGGAGTATCCCCCTGCCCGCCTGGCTGTGGGAGAAGCTCTGCAGTGTCCCACTTTGCTGTATAATGGCTATGGAGCGCATCGAATAGAGGGTATCGGCGATAAACATGTGCCATGGGTGCACAACGTCCGAAACACCGATATGGTTATGGGGATCGATGATAGAGATGCCATGAATCTTATCAGGCTGTTTAATACAGAGGTGGGGCGTAACTATTTAGTTGATGAAGGTGTGCCCGAGGAGACAATAGAAAATCTGGATCTTCTTGGCATATCTTCAATCGCCAACATGCTGGGGGCAATTAAGTTTGCCCGCTATTATGAGCTGGGCGAGGAAGATGTGATAATGACCGTATTTACGGATTCCATGGAGCTATACGAATCCCGGGTGGAGGAGATGGCATCTGCCGGGAAGTACGGCCGCGAACAGGCAGCAGTGGATTTTCATAAATGCCTGCAGGGCCAAAATATAGATCACATCCAGGAACTCTCCTATTATGAAAAAAAGCGCATTCACAACTTAAAATACTACACCTGGATTGAACAGCAGGGGAGAGAAGTCGAGGAGCTCAATGCTCAGTGGTATGATCACGAAGATTACTGGGGTGATCTGCACGATATGACGGAGGAGATTGACAATCTGATCGAGAAATTTAACAAGAGGAGCGGACTTTTGGAGGAGCTGACATAAAATATGAAATATGTCACAGATCTGGAGTGTATAAACTGCGGAAAGAAATATGAGCCTGAGCCGGAGCAGTATCTCTGCGATGATTGTGAGGAAGACGGGCTGCTGGAGGTAAAGTTTGATTACGAAAAAATCGCAGATGAGTGGTCTTTAACGGACCTTGAAGCTGATCCTCGCCAGACAATGTGGCGATATGAGCCCCTTATTCCGGTAAAATCTGAAGTCAGGCGTCCTCTTCTCAGAGTTGGTCACACTCCTCTTTATCGAATGCCGGCTCTGGCCAAAAAGCTGGGCACTGATAGCATCCTGATTAAAAGCGACGGACTCAATCCAACTGGCTCCCTTAAGGACAGGGCTTCCGCTGTGGCTGTAGCTAAAGCTCTGGAAGCGGATAATAAAATTATTTCCTGTGCTTCAACGGGAAATGCCGCTTCTTCGCTGGCAGGTAATGCAGCTTCCCTGGGGGGAGAAATAAAAACAGTAATTTTTGTGCCTGGAAGAGCCCCCGGCGGTAAGCTGGCTCAGCTGCTTATTTATGGGGCAGCTGTCATTTCGGTTCAGGGCAGTTATGAGGAGGCTTACGATCTTTCCGCTCAGGCCCTGGAGCGATGGGGCTGGTACAACCGCAATGCAGCCATAAATCCCTATCTGGTTGAGGGGAAAAAGACCTGTGTGCTGGAGATGGCGGAGCAGCTGGATTTTCATATGCCGGATTGGATTGTTTTTTCGGTGGGCGATGGCTGCACCATTGCCGGTGCCGGTAAAGGTATGAGAGATTTATATGAAATAGGTTTTACGGACAGTGTTCCCCAACTGCTGGGGGTTCAGGCGGAGGGATGCGCTCCCATAACCGAAGCTTTTCACTCGGGAGAGGAGCTTAAAACAGCCGAAGAGGACACAATGGCCGACAGCATTGCCGTGGGAAAACCGCGAAATTATAAAAAGGCTCTCCGTGAGGTTAAATCCAGCGGGGGCGAAATGATAAATGTAAGAGATGAAGAAATTTTGGAAATGATGAGAGAGCTGGGGAGAACTGCAGGAATATTTGCAGAACCGGCCGGAGCAGCCGGTCTGGCAGGAATTCGCAGAGCGGTCCATGAAGGCATAATATCCTCTGATGATCGGATTGCCTTTGTGGTGACCGGCAACGGCCTGAAAGATATCGACAATGCCCGCCGCGCGACTCCAGAGCCGCTGGAGGTTGAGCCAGATATTGAAAGCCTGGAAAGCAGATTGAAAGAGCGTAATATGTTTCCCGGTGAAGAAACCTGAAAATTGAGGATTAAATTTTTTGCCATGGACCTATAAATTATTTTGAGGAGGCAATGATGATGCAGACAGTTTTTAAAAATAGAGATTTTATTACGCTGGAGGACTGGGAAAAAGAGGAAATAGATACTCTGATGGAGGTCTCATTTGACCTGAAAAAAAAGTTTGCCATGGACGTCAAAACCCCCTATCTGGAGGGTAAAACAGCCTTCTTAATGTTTTTTGAAGAATCCACACGAACGCGCAACTCAATGGAAGCCGGGCTTGCTCAGCTGGGAGGGCATGCTAACTTTCTTGATACTTCTACAATGCAGGTTTCCCATGGAGAGGTAGCAAAGGATACCGCCATAATATTGGGCAGCTACGGACATGGTCTGGCCTGCCGCAACTGCGACTGGGGAGTGGGCAACGATTACATTACCACTCTGGCTGAATATGCCCGGGTTCCCGTTATGAGCTTGCAGTGTGATCACTACCATCCCATGCAGGCTGCAGCTGACCTTATGACCATTCAGGAAAAAAAGGAGAGGTTGAGCAATCTCAAGGTTTCCGTCATCTGGGCATATGCTACCAGCCATAAAAAGCCCATATCAGTGCCCGTCTCCCAGGTTCAACTATTTCCTCGCTATGGTATGGATGTTACTCTCGCTTATCCCCGGGGGTTTGAGCTTCCTGAATGGGTTATAGAGCGGGCTGAAGAAAACGCCAAACGCCATAACGGTTCTTTGAAAATAACTCATGATATGGAAGAAGCCTATCATGATGCCGACGTGGTTATTCCCAAAAATTGGGGCAGCTGGGTGAGCGATCCCGAAGATAATAAAGGGTCACAGCTTCTGGAAAAAAACAGAGACTGGAAATGCACAGAAGAGATGATGGATCTGGCTGCAGAGGATGTAATTTACATGCATGCTCTGCCTGCGGACAGAGGCAATGAAGTTGAAGATTCCGTGATTGACGGATATAATTCCGTGGTTTACGACGAAGCTGAAAACAGACTGCACACTGCCAAGGCTGTAATGACACTGACAATGGGCGGAAGAGGGTAAAGCCCAGCGGTTTTTGGAGAAAAACAGTTTTAAAATTATGCTCATTTCTGGAAGCTAGAAGGCACCGCTCACAATGAAATTTTTCCTCTGCTTAAGTTTAGTTTTCGGCCATGGACCTGACTTAAGCTTCGAAAAATTTCCAGTATCACTTCGCCTCATAGCTTCCTATAATAAGAGGTGAGCAGCTATCATTTTACAGGCGTATATCGTAAATTTCACCAACACGGCCACAGAGAAGACCAAAATTATCTTTTAGGGAGGCATACAGGGTGGATAAAAAGAGGGCATTAAAGATGATAAAAGATCATATAAATAAATCTGAGGATGATATTGTAGAATTCATGCGGGATCTTGTCCGCATTCCCGGTGAGAGCTGCCAGGAAGAGGAGATAGTGGAAAGAATTGCTCAAGAAATGGAAGAGGCGGGCTTTTCCGGAGTTTTTGTAGATGATATGGGCAATGTTCATGGCCGGGTTGGCAGCGGCGAGCGCGTTCTTGCCTTTGATGCTCATATTGATACGGTGGGCATCGGAGATCCGGAGGAATGGGATCACGATCCTCACGGTGGCCTTTTTGAGGACGGTATAATATACGGACGTGGTGCCACTGATCAGCGTGCGGCTATGGCTTCAATGGTTTATGCCGGAAAGGCCATACAGGATCTGGAACTCCATGAGGATTTCAGCCTGTATTTTGTGGGGTCCGTCCAGGAGGAGGATAGTGAAGGTCTCTGCTGGGAGTATATACTCAACGAGGAAATTTTGGATCCCGAGCTTGTTGTGATAACTGAACCCACCGGCCTGGATATTCACCGCGGCCATCGAGGACGCATGGAGGTAAAGGTTGTGACAGGGGGAGAATCATGCCATGCCAGCGCTCCCAACCGCGGAGATAACTCTCTTTATAAGATGGCCCGGATCATTTCAGGTATTGAAGATCTCAATCCCCGCCTTAAGGTTGATGATTTTCTCGGAAAAGGCACAGTAGTGGCCACTCATGTCAAAAATCAGACTCCCAGCCTCAATGCAGTTCCCAATCGCACGGAACTGCATATAGACCGACGGCTCACCGCCGGCGAGGACAGAGAACTCGTCATAGAACAGATCGAAGAGGTGGTCCAGGGGGCCGGTGTTGAGGCGGAAGTTAAGGTGCCCCGCTACTCAAGACCCAGCTATAAAGGATTTGAATACGAAATGGAGAAGTTCTACTCCACCTGGGTGCTGGAGGAGGATCATCCTGCTATCCAGGCTGCAGTTTCAGCTTACCGGGACATGTTTGCAGAGGAACCTGCAGTGGACAAATGGGATTTTAGCACCAATGGTGTGTCAATCATGGGGAAAAATGGGATCCCCTGCGTGGGTTTTGGACCTGCAGAAGAAAAATATGCTCACACAGTCAATGAACAGGTATCTGTGGATCATCTCCTGAGGGCGGCAGAGTTTTATGCCTGTTTTCCCGCGTATGTATGACCGTACTGCCTAAAGTCGATATCGGCAAAATATTAAAGTTATGATCCCCGCGGTTAATTTTATAGGCAGGATGATTGTTATCCTCTGGATTGCAGGTTTGATTATTTTACTATTAATTTGTGCAGTATTTTTACAGAGTCAGCTTTGATCTTTCAAGTATTGAGCAAAAATGTAGCGGCAACAAAACTGGCTCAATTACATTGCATATTGTCCGCACCTGCATTTAAAAAAGTTGCATCCTAAAATTCATGATGTTTTTAAAATGAAATTTCTCCTCTGATAAAGTTCGGTTTGCAAGATGGAGCATATCCGGACTTCGAAAAAGTTTTCCAGTTTCATTTTGCCTCATTTTTTTCAGAGATACATTATGAAAGCGAGCTTAACGAATTTCAACTCCTGATATCGAAAATAATCTGAGATTTTGGAGGTGAATTAAATGTCCGAGAAAACTCATGTTAACAAATCCCGGCGCAGAGTCGATGCCCGGGATAAGGTGACAGGGCGGGCAAAATTTGGAGCCGATCTTAAATTTCCCGGCATGCTCCACGGGAGCGTGTTGAGGGCAGAATATCCCCATGCCCGCATATTGAGCATCGAGACGGAAAAGGCTGAGGATATGCCCGGGGTAAAAGCGGTCCTCACCGCCGATGATATTCCTGAAAATACATTTGGAGTCATCATAAAAAATCAGCAGGTGCTGGCCCGGGAGAAAACTCTTTACACAGGCGATGGAGTAGCCATGATTGCTGCCGAGGACCGACAGACGGCCAGAGAGGCGAGGGAGCTTATAGAGGTGGAGTATGAAGAACTGGAGAGCCTTCATGATCCCCTTAAGGCCCGTGAGTCCGAGTCTATCACAGTAATGCCGAATGAGGAAAACAACCAGGTAATCCACCACCCTCTGCGCCGGGGTGACGTTGAAGAGGGATTTGAGCAGGCGGATGTGGTAATGGAGAGAAAATACAGCACTCAATTTGTAGAGCATGCCTATCTGGAACCTGAGGCGGTGACGGTGGTCCCCTATGAGCGCAATACTCTGGTAACAATATACGGTTCGGTGCAAAATCCCAATGCCACCCGGGATGCCGTGGCCAGAGTTCTCCAGGCCGATCTCAATCAGGTGCGCATAATTCAGGATAATATGGGCGGTTCATTTGGAGGAAAAGATGAAAATATATCGTCAATGTCGGCTCGCGCTGCCGTGCTGGCGCTGGAAACTGACAGGCCGGTAAAAATTGTCAACACCCGGGAGGAGTCGATACAGGAATCGTACAAGCGCCACCCCTATAATATGACGTATAAGATTGGTGCAACCAGTGAAGGGGATATTACGGCAATGGAGATAGAATGCTTGGCTGACAGCGGAGCCTACGCTTGTCAGACCCCTTTTGTGACCTGGCGTTCGGTCGTTCAGGCAACAGGTCCCTATGAGGTTTCAAATGTTAAAACCGATACCTTTGGGTATTACACACACAATCCCTACACTGGGGCCATGCGCGGCTATGGATCACCTCCCATCATCTTTGCCCAGGAATCCCTCATGGATGAGCTGGCTGAGGAGCTAAATATGAGCTCGCTGGAGCTGCGCCGCCGAAATGTCCTCCAGAATGACAGCCTGACGGCCACAGGCCAGAAGCTCGATAATCACGAAGTAAGCCTCGATGAGGTGATGGATAAAGCCTGCGAAGCTATTTCATACCAGGAAAAAAGAGAGCAATATACAGGGCCTCAGGAAGGAGAAATTAAGAAGGGAATAGGTCTGGCCATTAGCTATCGCGGCGTCAGCCTCGGGGCTGAGGCTGTGGATGCCGCCGGGGCCATAGTTTCAGTGCAGAAGGATGGCAGCGTAATAGTTTACTGCGGACTGGCCGAGAATGGCCAGGGGCTGAAGACTACTTTTACCCAGGTTGCGGCTGAAGAGCTGGGTATAGATATGGACAGAATAATTTACATGGAAACGGATACATCCGTTTCACCTGAAAGCGGTTCCACGGTAGCTTCGCGCAGCACCCTTGTTGGTGGTAATGCCGTCAAAAATGCGGTTGACAACATCAAAACCGTATTGCAGGAATTTGTCGAGGATGAATACGGAGTTGAAGAGGAGATAGTTTTAGAGGACGGCGCCGCATTTACCATTTCAGGTGACAGGGTGGCTGATTTTTCCGAGCTTGCATCTGCAGCTTTTCAAAGCGGAGTTTTTCTTTCTGCTTATGGGTGGTATAAAGCTCCTCCCATCTCCTGGGATGAGGAGGTTGGCCAGGGACGCCCCTACTTCACCTACGTTTACGGCTGTCAGATAGCCGAGGTAGAGGTAGATACAGGCACGGGAGAGGTTTCGGTGCTCAATATGGCTGCCGCCCATGATGTGGGAAAGGCCATAAATCCCGCAGGGGTGAAGGGCCAGATTTACGGAGGAGCTGTTATGGCTTTAGGTCATGCCCTCATGGAAGATCTGGGCTTTTCTCAGGGCTTCATCGGACACAAAAATTTTGATGAATATCTGATTCCAACTGCAAAGGATGCCCCCGAGATTGAGGCAGTAATTGTTGAAAATCCGGATCCTGCCGGGCCCTACGGAGCAAAATCCATAGGGGAGCCGGCGATGGAGCTGGGGGGAGCGGCCATAAACAACGCTATTAACCAGGCCACAGGTGATAGACACCGCGATCTTCCCCTCAATCTGGAGAGAGTTCTTATCGGAAGGGATCTGAGCAAAAGGGGTGATGATTGATGCGGGAAAATCTGGAGTTTTTTAGGAGTTCCGATCTGGATTATGTTCTGGAGCTCATGGCCGGGGAAAAGCTAAAAGTGATTGCCGGAGGAACAGATTTTATGGTTCATATGCGCGAGGATGATAGTTACCTTGAGGGATACACCGGCATACTGGATTTGACCGAATTATCCGAACTGAGAAAAATAGAGCTCGAAGATGATATGATTAAAATTGGTGCCCTCACCACTCACTCTGACATTGTAAACTCCGAAGTTCTGCAGGATAATTATCCCGCTCTGGTGCAGGCTGCTGAAGCTATTGGTTCTCCCCAGGTGCGCAGCAGAGGTACAATCGGGGGTAATATCTGCAATGCTGCTGCCTGCGCTGACACTTTTGGGCCTCTTGTGGCCTGCGATGCTGAAGTTGTCCTGGCATCCGCAGCCGGATGCAGGATAATGCCGGCCGAGGAATTTATAGTTCGCCCCTATGAAACCCGGCTGGAGGATACGGAAATTCTCACCAGCATTCGCCTTCCTTTGCCCGCAAATAGAGATTTCAGCAATTTTCAAAAGATAGGCCGGCGTCAGGCGATGACCATAGCCCGGGTGAGCCTGGCAGTGTCAGCCAGCTTTGAGGGTGAAATGGTGGAGAATATTCGGGTTGTTCCCGGATCAGCCACTCCCGTTCCCCGTCCTTTTTCCCGGGTGGAAGCTCAAATACAGGGAGAGCCGGCAGGTGGGCTCAATCCTCATGAGCTGGGAGAGCTGGCTGCAGAGGAGATGGTTAATATTACCGGAGAGCGCTGGTCTACGCCCTACAAAAAACCGGCTCTGGCCACGCTGGTGAGGAGAGCAGTGAGTGCCCTGCAGGAGGAGGTTAAAAACCATGAGTAAGGTTAGCGTGGCATTAATTGTTAATTCCGAAAAAGTGAGCCTCGAGGTCGATCCCCGGGAACGTCTGCTGGATACTTTGAGGCAGAGGCTTGATTTAACAGGCACCAAGGAAGGCTGTGGGATAGGAGAATGCGGTGCCTGCACCGTAATAATGGACGGAGAAGCTGTTAATTCCTGTCTGGTCCTCACAGCTCAGGCGGAGGGCAGCCGCATAATAACTATTGAGGGTCTGGGGACAGAAGATAAACTTGATCCCCTGCAGACGGCATTTATCAATCATCAGGCGGTGCAGTGCGGTTTCTGCACCCCGGGAATGATTATGTCGGCTAAAGCTCTCCTTAATGATAATGATGATCCCGACCGGGAGGATATCAGGACTGCTCTGGAGGGAAATCTCTGCCGCTGCACGGGATACAAACAGATAATTGAAGCAGTAGAGGCAGCATCTGAGGGAGAGGGTGAATAATTTGCCTCCGGTTTTATTCAGAAATGTTAAAGAGATAATAACCATGGATGAGGAGAGAAATAGGCTAAAAAATTGTGATGTCCTTGTGCGCGATGGTAAAATTGCCAGGATGGAAAAGGATATTGAACTGTCGGGGGATATAGATGAGGATAGGCTGAAAATCATACCGGCCGGGAGCCATTTCATGTATCCGGGCCTTATCAACACTCACCATCATTTTTTCCAGGTTCTAACCCGAAATATTCGCGAGGTGCAGAGTTCGGAGCTGTTTGACTGGCTTAAATATTTATATCCTATCTGGAGCCGGCTCAGTGCCGAGGGAGTCTATTACAGCACCCTGGTGGCTGCGGGAGAGCTTTTAAAGTCAGGCTGCACGACTTCCGTCGATCAGTTCTATGTTTTTCCCCATCAGGAACGCTATGATCTAATTGACAGGGAGTTCGCCGCCGCCGGGAAGATAGGCATTCGCCTGCATGCCTGCAGGGGAAGCATGTCTTTAGGTGAGGACGAGGGAGGTCTTCCTCCAAATGAGGTCGTCCAGGATGAGAGAGAAATTCTCGATGATACCGAGCGCGTGATAAAAAAATTTCATGACCCTGAACCCTTTGCCAGAAGCCGGGTTGTCGTCTCTCCCTGTTCTCCATTTTCGGTGACAGAATCCCTTATGCGTGATTCCATAGACCTTGCTCGCTATCATGGAGTTCAGGCCCACACCCACCTGGCTGAAACTGAAGATGAAGAGGAGTTCTGCCAGCAGAAGTTTGGAGTTACTCCTGTAGAATACATGAAGAGGGTGGACTGGGTCGGCTCTGATGTATGGTTTGCTCATGGTGTTCATCTAAGCGAAAATGAGATTTCGGAGCTGGCAAGTTTTGGCAGCGGTGTGGCTCACTGTCCCACTTCCAACATGAAACTATCTTCGGGCACGGCGCCCGTGCCCCTGATGCTGTCATCCGGCATGCCGGTGGGCCTGGCTGTGGACGGAAGCGCCAGCAATGATTCCTCCGACATGATCGGTGAAATGAAAACAGCTCTTCTGCTGCACAAGCTGGAAAACGGTATTGCCTCGATGGGGCCTGAGGATGTGCTGGAGCTGGCCACCTGCGGGGGCAGCAAAATACTCAAACAGCCGGAAATAGGCAGCCTGGCTCCTGGACAGGCGGCCGATCTGTTTCTCCTCGATAGCAGCAGTCTGCCTCTGGCCGGAGGGCTCAGCGATCCCGCATCAGCTCTGATAAATACCGGCCTCAACAGCGAGGTGGATCTGACCATGGTCGGGGGAGAAATTGTTGTCAGAGAGGGCAGCCTGGAAACCATAGACGAAAAAGATGTGGCTGAAAAGGTAAACCAAATTGCTGCTGATATGCTGGCGGAGGAGGTTGAAGATAATTGAAGTTAATTAGCGGGGGAAGCGTTGTTACTCTATCCGGTGATAATTCCATCCTCCATGAGGGCGGTGTGTTATTTGAGGAGGATGAAATTCTGGAAGTAGCTCCGGCTTCAGAGCTTGAAGAAAATCATCCTGAAGCGGAAATAATTGATGCGGAGAATTGTCTGATAATGCCCGGCCTAATAAACTCGCATATGCATCTCTACAGCACATTTGCCAGAGGGATGGATCTAAAGACTGAAGAGCCTCCGGCCAATTTTACTGAAATTCTGGAAAAATTGTGGTGGCGCCTGGATAAGACTCTGACAACCCGGGAGGATCTCTACTACAGCGCCGTTTCTGCCCTGCTGGAAGGGCTAAAATGCGGTACCACCACAATATTTGATCATCATGCCAGCTACGGAAACATTGAAGGTTCGCTGGATGTGCTTAAACAGGCTGTGGAAGATGTGGGATTAAGGGCGGGTCTTTGCTTTGAGGTTTCCGACAGGCATGGAGAGGAAAAGGCCCGTAAAAGTCTGGAGGAAAATGCGGATTTTATTGAAAGCCTCGGATCCGCTGAGAAAAATTATCTGGCCGGACACATGGGTCTGCATGCTTCTTTTACACTGGAAGATGCCACTCTCAAAAGAGCCGGTGAGCTGGCGGAGGAGCTTGGTGTTCCCTGTCATCTGCATGTGGCCGAGGGCAGAGCCGATGTCGATGACAGCCGGCGCCGGGGTTACGACGGCATCGTGAAGAGGCTGGATAAATTCGGTATCTGGCGGCCGGGGACACTTGCTGTTCACGGTGTTCATCTAAATGAGGATGAATTCAAACATCTGGCCCGGAGAGACTGCTATTTAATCCATAACCCCCAGTCAAATATGTCTAATGCCGTGGGAACTGCTGATATTGAAAAAGCCAGAGATATGGGATTGAAAATAGGTCTGGGCACGGATGGTTATACTTCTGATATGTGGGAGACTTTGACTGCAGCAGATTTGCTCCCTTCACATAAAGCGGGAGATCCCCGGGCCGGGAGCGGTATTGCGAGCTGGATGCTTTTTGAAGTCAATAGAGAGCTGGCCGGAGAGGCTTTTTCACGCCCTGCGGGCGTGCTGGAAAAAGGAGCTGGAGCGGATATCATCATAATTGACTATTCACCTCCCACTCCTCTAAACCGGGATACCCTGGCCTCCCACCTGTTGATGGGGATTTCCTCTGGAGATATCAGAGATGTCATAGCCCGGGGAAAGACAGTGGTCAGAGAGAGGGAGGTGCAGACGCTGGATCATGGAGAAATCACACGAAAATGTCGGGAACAGGCAGAAGACCTCTGGCAGAGATTCTGAAGGAGAAAAAGATTGTAAAAAACTTTATTTCATGCCTGAAAGTTTAAGCCGCGCCATCCAGATCAGGGAAAAATACAAATCTGTCCACGTGATCGCCGGGGGCACAGATATTCTGGTGGAGAATTTTGAAAGACTGCATGAAGTTAAAGGCTGGCTGGATTTAAATAGAATCGACGAGCTGAGACACATAGCAGTGGGCGAAAAGGAGATAAAAATCGGAAGCATGGTCACCCACGAAAAGCTAAACAGGGACCCGGCCATCGGCAAATTTTGTCCTCTGCTCAGTCAGGCTGCAGGTGAGGTGGGTTCCCTCCAGATCAGATCCCGGGGAACTTTAGGAGGTAATATTGTAACATCTTCACCGGCGGGTGACACCCTTGCCCCCCTTCTGGCCCACAGAGCCAGATTTGTTCTCACCGGTATCGAGGGGAGCCGCGAAATTGCTGCTGAGGATTTCTTTACCGGTCCAAAGGAAAACGTTCTCAGGCCGGATGAGCTCTTAAGTGAAATTATTATTCCCCGCCCGTCAGAAACTGAGAGATTTTACTGGGAAAAGGTGGGCAAACGGCAGGCGATGATTATATCCAGTGTAACAGTCGCTCTGGCTGTGGAACTGGACGATAATCAAACTATCATTCGCGCCCGTCCCTGTTATGGAGCGGTGGCTCCCACACCGCTGCTGGCCGATCAGCTGGCTGAATTTATGCAGGGGCAGAGGCTGGCAGATATCGATACCTTTCAGGCCGGCGAAATAGCTGCCAAAAACGTATCTCCCATCGATGATATAAGGGGAACAGAGAGCTACCGCAGGGATGTGGTCAAAGATATTACAAAGAGAGGTCTTG
The DNA here is from genome assembly GCA_964630835.1 of uncultured Halanaerobiaceae bacterium. Taxonomy (GTDB): domain Bacteria; phylum Bacillota; class Halanaerobiia; order Halanaerobiales; family Halarsenatibacteraceae; genus Halarsenatibacter. The sequence continues at coordinate 31,536 of CAZVZM010000004.1, read as the reverse complement.
AGACAATAAAGAGGAGAGAGGAGGCGGGCAGCTGATGAAAATTTCTTTCACTGTAAACGGAGAGGCCAGGACCGTTCAGGTCCGCCCCGATCAGCGCCTCCTGGATCTATTGCGGGAGGATCTGGGTTTGACTGGAACTAAAGAGGGCTGTGGAAAGGGAGAGTGTGGGGCCTGCACGGTGCTTATGAATGGTAAACCGGTGGCCTCATGTCTTCTGCTTGCTCCTCAGGCCGATGGCACGAAAATTGAGACTGTAGAAAATTTAGGGGACGGTGAGACACTTCATCCACTGCAGAAAAGTTTTATTGAGAAAGGGGCTGTCCAGTGCGGTTTTTGCATCCCCGGTGTCATTATGACCGCCAAAAGCTTCCTTGCAGAATACAGAGATCCCACCAGGGAGCAGATCCGGGAAGCTCTGGCTGGAAATATATGTCGATGCACGGGATATGAAAAAATTGTGGATGCCGTGGAGGCTGCCGCCGAAAAAATTCGTGGAGGGGAGGGGTTTGAGTGAGCAGAAAAAGCGTTGGAAAGGATATAGAGAGGCCTGATGCCAGAGAGAAGGTAACAGGAAAAGCAGAGTACACCGAGGATATTGCTGCAGAGTATGATGATATACTGCATATGCGGGTAAAGCGCGCTCCTCACCCCCATGCCTATCTCCACAGCATTGATGTGAGCAGCGCCAGAGAGGTTCCGGGGGTGGTGGAGGTATTTACCGCTGAAGATTTTCCCGGGTTAAATAATTTTGGTCTCATAATTAAAGATCAGCCGGTTCTCATCTCCCCCGGCGAAAAAATGCGCTATCTGGGCGATGCTCTGGCTCTGGTCGTGGCTGAAAACGACAGAGCTGCTCTCAGAGGCAGGGATAAAATTGAAATAGAACTGGAAAAGCTGCCGGTCGTTGACGGCATCGAGGCAGCCCTTGCCGAAGATGCCCACCGAGTTCACGATGAAGATTATATTGAAATAACTCACTATATCGATCCCGATCTCTGCTGTGACAATATTCTCTGTGATCATCACGTGGAGCGCGGAGATGTGAAAGAGGGCTTTGCAGAGGCGGATTTGATAGTTGAGGGAGAATACAGAACGCAGTTTCTCGATCAGGTTCCCCTGCAGGTTGAGAAGGGGATTGCAGAGTATGATAGTAAAAGTGAGGTCATTACCATTCAGGCCGCCAGCCAGTGGCTGCACGATACTCAGGCAGACGTGGCTCAGGCCATGGGCCTGGAGAAAGATCAGATCAGAATAAAGCAGCCGGAAATTGGCGGCGCTTTTGGCAAAAAAGAGGATGTCTCGGTGCATATCCATCTGGCTCTAGCAGCAAAGGAGCTGGAAAGGCCGGTTCAGCTTATTTACAACCGGGAGGAGTCGTTCCTGGCTCAGTCCAAAAGGCATGCTATGATCATCCGGCATAAAACAGGGGTGAGCGAAGATGGACGACTTCTGGCCTGGCAGTCGGAGGTTTTCGGTGATACGGGAGCCTATGCCTCCAGCGGTCCTGCCGTGCTGCAAAAATGCATCTATCACTGCAGTGGTCCCTATCAGGTCCCCAATCTGAAAGGGGTCTCCCATGCGGTGTATACCAACAATCCCTATGGGGGGGCGATGAGGGGTTTCGGAGCCACTCAGATGGGCTATGCCTATGAAAATCACATGGATAAAATAGCCAGTGAGCTTAATATGGATCCGGCAGGACTGCGCCATCAAAATGCCTATCGCTCCGGCTCTCTCACGCCAAATGGCCAGGAGCTGACAGCCAGCGTTAACGCGGCCGAAACAATTGAGGAAGCCTGCCAATTGGCCAGTGAGGGAAAATTTGAGGCAGAAGATGAGGGCCCTCTCCTTCCAGCAATAGAAGATGGTTCCGCTAAAAGCTCAACGGAGAGTGAAAAGGATCTGCTGCGGGGACGCGGAATAGGTACAATAATGTTCGGATTTGGTTACGGAGAGGGTTTTCCCGACCATTCAATTGCCGAAATAGAGCTGACAGAGGACAAGACTGTTAAAATTCGGACAGCTGCCGCCGATGTGGGCCAGGGGATCAGGACTGTGGTGACACAGATTGCCTCAGAAATGCTAAAGTTAGACCCGGATTGGATTGAAATTATTCCGGGAGATACTCATATCAGCCAGAATGCCGGCTCCTCTTCAGCAACCCGCCAGACTTATTTTACCGGCAATGCTGTAAAGAATGCAGCCGAAGATCTTCTGGGCAATATTTATTATTATGCCAGCAGGGAGTTTGGCACCAACCATCCTGAGATGGGCACAGCCGGGGGCAGAGTATTTTCTCATGTGAATGAGGATGATGAGATGAGCATATGGGAATTAAAGAGCATGGTAGAGAAAACAGGAGAAGAGCTAAAAGGAAGAGGCACATTTTTCCCCCGCACCTACCGTCCCGATGATATCACCGGTCAGGCTGAAAAAGTCTATGTGGATTACACCTTTCACACCCAGATCGTGGATGTTGCCGTCGATGTAAGGACGGGCGTTATTACAGTTGAAAAAGTATACAGCGCCATGGATGTAGGGAAGGCAATAAATCCCGCGGCCGTCGAAGGGCAGATTGAAGGCGGCACCGCTCAGGGTATCGGCATGGCGCTCACTGAAGAGGTGGTTGTGGAGGAAGGAGTCATTCAAAATCCGGATCTGAGCAGGTATCTTGTCCCCACTGCTGTGGATTGTGCCGACGTTGACATCGCTCTGATAGAAAATGAGGATGCCGACGGCCCTTTTGGAGCCAAGGGAGTGGGAGAACCGGCCACCATAGCCACGGCACCTGCTATTGTCAATGCGGTATATGATGCCACAGGCATAAGATTTGAAAAATTGCCCTTAAAACCCGAAAGGTTGAAAAGGGAGTTAAATAAGGGGTTTTAGGGGCCGAGAACTAAACCGAAGCAGAGGAAAAATTTCATGTGAACGAAGCCTCATAGCTTCCAGTATTGTTTCAATATCAATTATCCTGGTCTATTTCCGGAATGGTTTCGAAAATTTGACAGATTTGCAGAAAGAATAATATTACAGCAAACGCTGGGAGGGTTAGAATGGCAGATTTAAGTCTTAAGTTACTGGGAATGAAGCTTGATAATCCCGTCATGCCCGCCGCGGGTCCGCCGGTCAAGGATGCTGAAGCCGCCCGCAGGGCGGTTGAGGGCGGAGCCGGCGCTCTGGTCACAAAAACAATTTCCAGCACGGGTGCCGAAGTGCCCCGCCCCAACATGGCTGCCGTGCGGGGAGGTTTTCTCAATGCAGAGCTCTGGTCGGAGATGCCCCCGGATAGATGGCTGGAAGAGGAATATCCTCAGATAGCAGATCTGGGAGTTCCGATAATTGCCGGCCTTGGTTATGAGGCGGATGAGATTGCCGAACTCGCTGACAGGGTCGAACCCTTTGCGGATGCCGTCGAGCTCTCCACTCACTATCTTGGGGATGATCCCACGCCGGTGGAGGATAGCGTGAAGGCCGCCCGCGAAGCCTGTGATCTTCCGGTGATTGTCAAACTGAGTCCTCAAATTGACATCCCTCTGTTTGCGCGGGCTGCAGAGGAAGCCGGTGCTCACGGTCTGGCCCTGATAAACTCTCTCGGGCCTACTCTCGATTTTAATGTCGAGGATGGCAAACCTCTCATGGGAAGTGAAAATGGTTTCGGCTGGCTTTCCGGCAGGGCGATTTTCCCTCTGGCCCTTAGGGCGGTGTATGAGGCTGCTAAAACTGTTGATATTCCCGTCCTGGGAGTGGGAGGCATCCAGAAAGGAGTGGATGCAGTAAAGATGTTAATGGTAGGGGCGGAAGCGGTGCAGGTCTGTACGGCTCCTATCCTTCGTGGAGCGAAATTTTATGGCAATCTCACCGGGGAAATCGAAGAATTCATGGAGCTTCATGGCTACAATAATCTGGAGGAAATGAGAGGTCTCATGCTGGAAAAGCTGCCGGAAGAGGATCTTATGAAGACAGTGCCTCCTGAAGTCGATGAAACCAAATGCACAGCCTGTGAACTGTGCATTACCAGCTGCGTCTATGAAGCACTGGACCTAAATGAGCAGGAGGACTATGTTACTGTGGATAAAGACAAATGCGCGGGCTGCGGTCTCTGCGTGACAAGATGTAACTTTGACGCTTTAAATATTCCCCTGCAGGGGGAAAGAGGATGAATAAATCGCTTCTTGATCGAGCGAGAGGTGAAAAACCTTCCGGGCTTGTCCTAAAAAATGCCCGCATTCTGGATGTTTTTCAGGAGAAAATTCAGAAGGGAGATCTGGCTCTGGAGGGAGAGAGGATTGTGGGCTGGGGAAATTACCGGGGAGATATAGAGGTTGATCTTGCCGGGAGTTACGTGGTTCCAGCCCTGATTGATCCCCACCTGCATATAGAGAGCTCTCAGGTATCAGTTTCCCGGTTTGCCCGTGAGGTAACCGCCCGGGGTATACTTACGGTGGTGGCCGACCCTCATGAAATAGCCAATGTTGCGAGACGTGCCGGCATCGAGTATTTTCTCGCCCGGGGAAGAGACATGCCCTGGAATTTTCACCTGATGCTTCCCTCCTGCGTTCCGGCCGCTTTTTGTGAGGAGTCGGGGGCAGTATTGAATGCTGAAGAGCTGGCCTCTCTTATGCAGGAAAAAAATGTGCTTGGACTGGGTGAAGTGATGGATTATCCGGCCGTGATCGAGGGAGATGAGCAGATCTGGCAGAAAATCAGGCTTTTTGAAGATAGATTTATAGATGGTCATGCTCCCGAAGTCGGTGGCGAAGATCTCAACGCCTATCTTATGGCCGGAATTCGTGCTGATCACGAATGCACCACTCCTGAGGAGGCGGAGGAAAAAGCATCCCGGGGCATGCACATCATGATCAGAGAGGGTTCAGTCACCCGGGACCTGGAAAATCTCCTGCCGGTGGTAAACGGCGGAAATGCAGGTCGATTTATGTTTGCCACCGATGATCGCCAGCCTGAAGATATCATCGATGAAGGACATCTCGATCACGCGGTTCAAAAGGCGATATCTCTGGGGATGAAGCCAGCAAGAGCATTCAGGCTGGCAACACATAATCCAGCCTGCGCCCTTGGCCTCAATGATCTCGGTGCCATTGCCCCTAATTTCAGAGCTGATCTGCTCCTGCTTTCCAGCCTGGAAAATGCAACCCCGGAAGCTGTTATTAAAGACGGTAAGTTCCTGTTTGGCGGCGAAAATTTCAAAGAAAAGGTTCCTGAAATGGAGGCTGATTTCACCCGCTCTCTGGAAATTGAGGATGGGAGATTGGGAGATAAAATTCAGCAGCGCGTTTTCAATTCTGTCAACTGCAAACCTGTAGATGTTAATGATTTTTCTCTCCCTGCAGGTAAAACATACCGGCTTATTGAATTAAGAGATGAACAGGTTATAACGGGGGCTTCCAGAATAAATGCAGGCAAATATGAGACCTCCCGGGAAATGCTTCGTGAGGAGAGGGCTGCCCGGCTGGCTGCTGTGGAAAGACATCGGGCCAGCGGCAGGATAGGCCTCGGTCTGGTAAGAGGGTTTGGTCTAAAACATGGAGCCCTGGCGACAACTGTCAGTCATGATTCTCACAATATCATCGTGCTGGGAGAAAATGCTGAGGACATGGCTGCAGCTGTGGATATCATTATGGATATCCAGGGAGGGATGGTTGTCGTTAGTGAAGGGGAAATACTGGCTGAGCTTGCGCTTCCCATTGCAGGACTTATGTCGGAATGCTCGATGGCAGAAACCGCTGAGGCGGCAGAGGATTTGCGCAAAGCTGCGGAGCGCCTGGGTATTCGCCACTCCCGCCCCTTTATGCAGCTTTCATTTCTCTCTCTGCCGGTCATTCCCCGGCTTAAACTGACCGTGAAGGGCCTTTTTGATGTGGAAAAATTTGAACACGTCCCTCTTGTTGTAAAGTGAAAAGCCCCGCGATTTTTGCCGGTATGTGAATGCCTGGAAAGAGAAAAATTCTGCAAAGAGGCGAAATATTTTTCGGAAAGGAGGTTAAAATAAAAACAGGAATATAAGTTTTAGTCGTCGGGCTAAGATGAACAGGATTAAAACATAGTTACTTCGGCTTAGATTGTTGAACAACGTGATATAGCAGGATGTTTAAAGATAAATTTCTTAACAAATGCAGGAGGTGGCAATTAAGCATGGCTGATAGAAATAAACCAGCCGGTAATGCAGGTATACTGGAGAATTTATTTAAGCTGAGCGAGAATAATACAGATGTAAAAACAGAGTTTATTGCCGGTGTGACGACTTTTATGACCATGGCTTATATCATCTTTGTCAATCCGGATATTCTTACGGCTGCAGGGATGCCGTTCGAAGGCGTTTTCATAGCCACTATTGCAGGGATCATTCTGGGTACACTGGCTATGGCCTTTCTCACCAATTACCCATTTGCCCTGGCTTCGGGAATGGGTCTTAATGCATTCTTTGCCTTCTCCGTTGTGGAGGGGATGGGAGTTGCCTGGCAGGTTGCCCTGGGCATAATATTTGTTGAGGGTATCCTTTTCATTGTGCTGTCCGTTTCCAACGTGAGAAAAAAGCTGGTTAACGGTATTCCTATGTCCCTGAAAATAGGTATTGCCGCCGGTATTGGACTGTTTATAGCTTTTATCGGTTTCCAAAACGCTGGATATGCGGTGCCCTACGAGGGGACGGGTGTTGAGTTTGGAGAATTTCTTACAGGTGATTCCCTGGTAGCCACGGTGGGTCTGGTGGTGGCCGGTATCCTCTATGCCCTCAAGATTAAAGGAGCCCTGCTCATTGCTATCCTCGCGGCTACAATTTTTGGTTTTATTCCCGGTGTTACACCTTTTCCGGATGCGATAGTTCAGCTTCCCCGCATGGGTGACTGGAATCAGGTGTTCTTTGAACTGGATCTGGCCGCAGTTTTCGATGCCGGTCTTATTGCCGTGATCTTATCTTTCCTCTTTGTCGACCTGTTTGATACGGCGGGTACACTGGTGGGGCTATCCGCCCAGGCCGGTTATCTGGATGAGGATGGTAATCTGCCCAAGGCCAACCGCGCACTCCTGGCTGATGCCATAGGCACCACCGGTGGAGCTTTATTTGGCACGTCTACAGTAACCACCTATATAGAGTCTGCTTCCGGTATTGAAGAGGGTGGCCGCACTGGATTGACGGGGATATTTGTGGCTCTTCTCTTTTTCCTCTCTCTGTTTTTCATGCCTATTGTGGGGATGGTCCCCTCTGCAGCCACGGCTCCTGCCCTGATTATAGTGGGGGTCATGATGACTTCAAATGTTGTTGACCTGGACTGGGATGATTACACCGAAATCATTCCCGCCTTTCTGGCCATGGTTACGATGCCCTTTGCCTATTCGATCTCTCACGGTATAGCTGTAGGATTTGTAGTTTATCCTGTAATTAAGCTATTTACAGGGCGCAAAGAAGAAACCAATGTTCTCACCTGGGTTCTCTTTGTTGTCTTTGTACTCTACTTCATTTTCCTCGAATAACTTTCCTAAAATCCCGGCAGATTTGCCTGGAGATCAAAGCTTTAACAGGGCGAGTTTTAAAATCTGAATACTGAATTAAGGGCGGGAAAATTTGGTGGGGCAGGAGGTGGATATTTCACCTCCTGCTTCGCTATCAAAATAATATTCTATTCTATTACCTCTGCTTAAGTTTAGTTTTCGGCCATGGACCCGACCCGGGCTTAGAAAAATTTCGAGTATCACTTTGCCTCCCGGGAAAATTGAGTTTAACGAATTTTAGCCGGGAAAGTCCCCTGATGTAATGGCGCGAAGGAGGTTAAAGGAGGATTTCCATGGAAGTCTATGCACTGGTGGGCCCCAGCGGCAGCGGTAAAAGTCATCGAGCTCGTCTGGTCGCATATGAGCATGATATCCCTCTTATTCTGGATGATGGCCTGCTTATTTACGAGGGTAAAATAGTTGCTGGAAGCTCGGCAAAAAAAGAGCCTACCAGGCTGAGCGCCATTAAAAGAGCGGTTATGGTCAATGAAGATCATCGGCAGGAGATCAGGGAAGCTCTGGAAAATATTTCGGCCGAGAAAATTTTAATTCTGGGTACCTCCCGGCCTATGACAGAAAAGATTGCACAAAGATTGAAACTTGGCGGCATCGATCACCTGCTTGACATAGAAGAGGTAGCCAGCCCGGATGAAATAGAAAGGGCCCATCAGATTCGCCAGGAAAAAGGAACTCACGTCATACCGGTACCCACCATAGAGGTGCGCAGGCGCTTTTTGGGCTATTTCATCGACTCTCTCCGGGTCTTATTCAGCGAGGACAGCGATGAGATAAGTCGGGAAAGTTCGGTGGTCAGGGCCAGATTCACATACTTTGGCAATCTTGTTGTTTACAATCGCGTTATTGCCGATGTTATCTATCATTTATCTGATCAATTCAGCGGCATAGAGAGGGTAGAAGATCTGACAATCAACAAAAAAGAAGAGGGGCTTTTTTTGGACATATATTTAACCGCAATTTATGGGTTTGTCCTTCCCGATTATCTGGAGGATTATCGCTGGATTATAGCCAATGAGCTTGAAAACTTTACGGGGATCCCTGTGAAGGAGATTAATCTGGAGGTTGTTGGTATGGAGGTTAAAGAAAATGATTGATGCTATAGTTCTGGCGGCGGGTGAGGGAAGACGAATGGGCGGACTAAAACAGCTTTTGCCCTGGAAGGATGAAACAATAATTGAGACAGTTCTTTTGAAGCTGCAGCGCTCAACTCTGGATGGTGATCTCAAAGTAATTCTTGGAGCCGAAGCGGAAAAAATCCGTGAGGTCCTGGAAAAAAATCCAGATATTAAAGCTCGTATCCTTCACAATCAAAATTACAGGCGGGGCATGTACAGCAGTGTGCTGACAGGTCTGGAAAATATATCTGGAAATATTGGTGGTGTGCTTTTTATGCTGGCCGATCAGCCGCTGGTGTCAACTTCCCTTTATAACAGAATGCTGGATGAGTTTCGCCAGCGGGAGCCGCTGCTGCTTGCTCCCAGTTATCGGGGCAGAAGGGGTCATCCTCTTCTTATGGATACCAGTTTAATTCCTGAAGTCTTTAAACTGGGAAACGGGGGAGAGCCGGAAGGGGGGCTGCGCCGCCTTCTAAAAAAGCGAAGCGAAGATGTTGAGTATGTGGAGGTGGAAGATAGAGCTGTGGTGATAGATCTGGATAACAGAGAGGACTATGAAAGATTTCGTCCTGATTGATTAATGCGACTTTCAGGCTGTATTCATACTATATTTTGCTCAAATGAAATATATTTTTGATAGAAATTGATGAAAGGAGGATGTAATTTTGAGTCTCCGGCTCGGTTATAAGATCTGGCTGGAGAAGGAAAATAAAGTGTTTGGCCCCGGTCCTGCCCGCATTCTAAAGCTCGTGGATGAATACGGCTCCCTGCACAGAGCAGCGGAGGAGATGGGCATGTCCTACAGCCAGGCCTGGAATCTGGTGAATACACTTGAGGGGAGGCTTGGCTTTGCTCTTTTGGAGAGCAGGACGGGAGGCAGAGATGGTGGTGGATCCACTCTTACAGTCAGAGGAGAAGAGCTTCTCAATCGCTTCAGAAATTTTGAAAGAGAGGCGGATGAATGTCTCAATAAGATTGCCGGGAAGTATTTTAGCGAAGAGTGGGAGGCTGAAATATACTCTGAGAAGTTTGATGAAAATGTTTAGTCTTGCTTTTATTTTGAACTCGTTATATTTTTTAAAATATAGCGGTGGACAGGAGGAATATTACCGGGAGTGGATTAAAAATGAATTTACTCAACGAAAACAGGGAAAATCTTGTAGATATTCTATCCCTGTCAAAAAGGGGAGTTACGGCATTTGTAGGAGCCGGAGGCAAAACCGAAACCATGAACGTATTGACCCGGGAATTTGGTCTGGCGGATACAATTTACACAACCACCACAGCCATTCAACTGCCACAAAAATTTCCCTGGATGCTGGAACTGGTGGACGGTCCCTGCCAGCTTCAGAGAGTATTGCAGGGATATGAAGATAAAAATTACGCCGGTTTTAAAAGCTATGGACTCGAGGGGAGTCGGCCGGTCCTGGTGATCGGCAGAAAATTGTCAGATCCGGTTCCGGGAGGAGCGCGAAAGCTTTTAGGAATCAAACCGAAATGGCTTGATCAGGCTCTTCCAGAAAATTTTTCTCTTCCGATACTGGTTGAAGCTGATGGTGCTGCCCGCCACAGCCTTAAAGCCCCGGCAGAGCATGAACCGGCGCTGCCGGAAAAACTCAGCACCCTTGTAATAATTCAGGGTGCACCTGCTCTGGGCCGTAAAGCCTCTTCTCCGCATTGTTTTCGCAGCGAAAAGATTAAAGACAGGACTTCACTTCCCGGTTCGCGTCTGTATGCCAGTCTCTCTCTTTACTGCAGACTTTTTGCGGGAAGGCCCGGCTACGGCAAACATTTGTGTTCAGGAGATAAGGTGCAGCTGGTTCTTGCCCGGGCTATTCCTGCCAGGAGACAGTTTTGCAGGAGGCTGGGTTTTGAGCTTGAGAGTCTGGCAGGAGAAAAATTCGCGGATTTTACTGCCCTGAGTTACAGACGGGGCCTGAAGGTGATATATCAACATTCTTTGCATGGATGAATGTGACGATTTTGTTTTCGGCCATGAACCTGATCCGGGCTTCGAAAAATTTCGAGTATAACTCCGCCCTATAGCTTCCTATGAAATTTATAGCTTTCTATAAAAAGCGTTAAGTAGCTATGATTTTCCAGGATATATAGCATCTTTTTAAAGCAACGAATTTGGAGAAAAACCAAAATTTATAAATTAAGAAGGGAGTACAAACATTGCTGCTACAATTATTCTGGGCGTTTTTCAAAGTTGGCATTCTTTCATTGGGTGGAGGTTACGTATTTTATCCTTTGATGGAACAGGAAATAGTGGAAAATTATGGATGGTTGACAGCTGAGGAATTTATCGAAATTACTGGTATTACTCAGGTGGCCCCTGGAGCTATTTCTGTAAAGTATGCCTCCTATGTTGGTTATGACGTGGCAGGAATACCGGGAGCTGTCGTCTCCCTGATAGGCATAATTTTACCTCCTTCCTTAATAGTTATAGCAATCGCTATTCCATATGCAAAATACAGTGATACAGGCATCTTTGAAAGTTTACTGCAGGGGGTGCAATTTGCTACTTTAGGTCTTATATTATATTTTGCCTGGGAAATAGCTAACTCATTAAGCTTTGGAGCCCGTGGGATTTTTATTACCTTTGGTATATTTGGTTCTCTTGTATTTTTCAATATTCCAGCCGGTTTAATGATAATAATAGGGGGCCTGCTGGGTATAATGCTATTTTGATATCTGCTTGCTGACAAATTCTCTGAGCCTATTTGAAAATTTGATGATTATACCTTGTATTTCATATTTCATATGAACCAATGATAAGTTCAAATTTATCTTTGAAATTTTGAAGGAGGTGCTAATTTGCAGAAGGATTTTCTCACAAAAATAAAAGAATTATACGAGCGAGGTAAAGAGGGTTATCTCCTTACAGTTGTGGACGAAAATATTTCTGCTGATCAGCCGGAGCTTGTCCCCGGCGACAGGATGCTCTGGACGGAAGAAGATGAGCTTTACAGCAGCCGGCCCCTTCCCAAAAAATTAAGGAAGACGGTTTATCAGGAGCTAAAAAAAATTGCTGCGAATGAAAATAGCGGACTCTTCACTGTGGAGGTTAAAGATAAAGAAATCGAAGTTTATATCCAGAATTTAAAAAGTGAACCGCAGCTATATATATTTGGCGCCGGCCACGTCTCCTCACCTCTGGCCAGAATAGCCGAAATTGCGGGTTTTTCAGTGACTGTTATTGATGATAGAGAAGATCTTCTGGAGGATGAGCGCTTTACCGAGAACATTGAGCTTATCAGGAGTTCCTATCAGGATTATCTTAAAGAATTTAAGGCGGGTCCAGGAGACTATATCGTAATAGTAACTCCCGGGCACAAAAATGATTACGAGGTGCTTAAAGAGTTAGTTGATCAGAGGTGGACCTATCTGGGAATGATCGGAAGTCAGCGCAAGGTTGATTTGATATATGAAGAGCTGAAGGAACAAAAAGACGGTGTTAAAGACAGGCTTCAGGAGGTCGATGCTCCCATTGGACTGGAAATTGGCAGCGAAACGCCGGAAGAGATAGCAGTGTCAATTTCTGCAGCCCTTATTTCAACAAGGAGGTGCAGGCGATGAATAAAGAAATTGTTTCTGAACTTTTAGATCGCATAAATGCGAGGGAGAAAGAAAAGAAAGAGAGAGGTGAGAAAGTTGCCCTGGCCACAGTGATCAAATCCTCCGGATCAGCTCCACGGGAGGATGGAGCTGCCATGCTGATAAAAAGCAACGGCGAGATAACTGGCACCATAGGAGGAGGACCGGTAGAAAAAGAGGTTATAGATACAGCCTGCAGGATGATGAAGGAAAAAGAGAAAGAAAAGGTTTCTCGCCTTAAATTTGATCTCTCCCGTGAGGAGATAGCAGATGTCGGGGGTATTTGTGGAGGCAATGTTGAAGTGCTGCTGGAAATTTTAAATTTAAGGGAGGAAATAAAATAAATGAAAGAGGTATCGGTTGAAGAAGCAGTGGGCGAGGTGTTAGCCCATGATATTACAGAGATCAAGCGGGGTGTAAGGAAGGGCCCGGCCTTCAAAAAAGGTCACATCATTAAAGAGGAAGACATACCGAAGCTGCTCGACCTGGGCAAAAAACACGTGTTTGTGATTGAAAATGGTGAGGACAGAGTGCACGAAAACGAAGGAGCTTCCCGGCTTGCAGATCTGGCTCAGGGAGAAGGACTGGAGCGAACTGAGCCGGAGGAGGGCAAAATTAACCTGAAGTCTTCAAGGAGAGGATTGCTGAAAGTGGACGATAGGGGGCTAAAAAATTTAAATATGCATACTCAGGTTATGATGGCGACAGCCCCAAACAATATGCCGGTGGAAAAAGGAGATAAAGTGGCCGGGACCAGGATCATACCTCTTCTGATAGATGAGGAAAAGCTCATTGAGGTTGAAAATGCTGCAGGAGATAAGCCTATTCTTGAGGTCAAGCCTTTTTATGGGCTTAAGACGGCTATAATCACCACCGGAACGGAGGTTTATGAAGGGCGAATAGAAGATGAATTTTCGGAAGTGATTGAAAGTAAAATTGAGGATGTGGGAGGAAAGGTAATTTATTCGGATATTAAGCCCGATATTAAGGAGGAGATCGAGGGCACAATAGAAAAAGGGTTGAACAGTGGGGCTGAACTTGTAATTTGCACCGGAGGAATGTCAGTGGACCCGGATGATGTTACCGGTGAAGCTATAGAAAGCACGGCAGATGAGATTGTAACCTATGGAGCGCCGGTTCTGCCGGGGGCGATGTTTATGCTTGCATATGTCGGAGATGTTCCTCTTATAGGCCTTCCCGCCTGCGCCATGTTCTCAAAAACAACAATTTTTGATCTGGTTTTGCCGCGGCTATCCGCCGGAGAAAAAATCACAGCCACTGAAATAGCTGAACTGGGTCACGGGGGACTATGTCTGGACTGCAGGATATGTCGTTATCCTGCCTGCAGTTTTGGAAAATGCTGACGCATCATCTTAATGTGCACTCCCAAATTTCAACAGGAGATTTAAGTCGCTGGACGGAGAAAGTCAATGGAGGTTGATTTATTTTATTGATTTTATTGATGCTTATTTCTGGAAGCTGTTATGCTCCATTCACATGAAATTTTCCCTCCGTTTAACAGCGTATATAGTGTTTCCTGCAGAGGGTTGGAGAAAAAACATATATTAAAAAGCTTTCATGAAAAACAGCTCAATCCTCGAGGCTGTAAATAAAAGCCATTATTTCTGCTACAGCTTCATACAGGCGAGGAGGTATTTCCTGTCCTAACTCCATCTGAACCAGCACCTTTACAATATCCTCATCGCGCTGGATAGGAATATCCTCATCTCTGGCTTTCTCAACAATTTTTTGAGCAATTTCTCCCCGCCCCCTGGCCAGCACCCGGGGGGCTTTGTCTTTTTCAATATCATAGCCTAAAGCTGCAGCCATTCGATAATTTAGATCCGTATCTTTTGAATTATTATCCTGAGATTCCATTATGTTCACTTCCTTTCAGGCTCTAAAGTCTACCTGGCGGTATTTCTCCAGCAGATCTGTCATATCGCCGTCCTGGCCGGATATTTCTTCGCTTTTTCCGGTCATGATCTCCCGGCGCAGGGAAAACCGGTCAATCTCGTCTCTGACATTGATTTTAAATTCCCGGAGATTAAATCCGCGAGCTTCAAGACTTTCTTTTAAAAAATATTCATTATTTCGGGCGGTGTCAGCTGTATCTTCATTCTCGGTTGAGAGGAATAATCTCACCGCCTCCGTATCAACAGAAATATTTGTATCAGCTCTTATAACTTCGCCTTTTTCCAGAGTTATCAAAAAGCTTACGCTATAAGAGGTGATGCTTTCCTCCTTTTGTGCTCCCTTTTTCCTTTTATCCCGAGAACAGATTCGAAGAATCAGTCTTCCCTCCTCCTCCTTCCCCATATTAAGAGGAGGCCATTCCAGATAAAATTTAAGAAGTCCTTCTCCTTTTATTTCCCCGGCCAGATTTAGCAGTTTCATTCCCATAAGGGATGAAAGCAGCTGATTTTCACCGGCAGAAAGGCCAGCTTCCTCTCCTTTCCCACCAGCCTCGCCGGTGCTGAGGTTAAAAAGCCTCCCCAGGAGCTCATTTAAATTTTCAGGCAGTTTATCCAGCAGAGAAATTAAGTCTGCGGGCTGCTGCGATGAATTGTCGCCTGACACTGTCTGTATCAATTCCTCAAGAAAAGTTTCCATATCTTCGGTCATCATTTCCGGAGAGACAATTTCTCCCTGCCCCTCGGGGAAAGCAGCGAGAGGACGCAGAAAAAACTGTCGAACCGGAAGATTTTGCTCCATGAGAAAAGCTGCAGCCGTAATCAGGCGCTGCTGCAGGAGGGGATTTTCCATCTGCTGAAGTCTATCCAGAAGCGGAAGAATGGTCTCCGGATCAAGGGGAAGCTGTGAGGAAAACCAGGTCCTGATAAATTCCTGCCTGATGTTATCTGGAAGTTCATCCAGGGCGGAGAGAATTTCTTCGCTGACGGTGGGTATAACCTCTTCGGGATTGCCGGAGGGGGAATATTCCCCCCGGTCAATCAGAGTCCGGACCTGGGTTTTAATAATCCTTTCCAGTTTTATCCGGGGGATGGAATCAGGGGGTTCCAGGGGCATGATTATTTCCCCTCATCGATAAATTCTGCTGCCAGCTTCTGCCCGATTTTAGCTGCTTTCCGGGCTGGACGTGATGGCTGGCGGGAGCTGAAGCTGTCCGTATCCGGTATGAGAAGTTCTTCGAACTTATCGGAGTTTAAAGTTTTAAAAAACATATCCGATACGCTGGTAGCGGCAGTAAACTGATCGGTATAGGCGGGAGCGCCGGCGCAGGCTATCAGAAGTGCTTTTCTCTCTTTTTCGCGATCAATAATTGAATTGCCCAGATCGTATTTACTGGCGTAGATGGGCTGGCAGCGGTCTATGAGTTTTTTCACATGGGAGGGCAAACCATTAAAGAAGATTGGGGTTGCGAGTATAATAACATCGCTTTCATCAAATTTTCCTCCCTGTATTAAGGGCCTCATGTCGTCCTCAAATACACAGATGGCTGTTTGGCTGCAGCTAAAGCAGCCTTTGCAGGCCTTTATATCCATCTCAAAAGGGAATAAATAATCTATTTCCGCGCTTTCAGAACAGGATTGTAATTTGTCCTGAAAACTTTCAATAAATTTTTCCAGCAGGGAGGAGCTGTAACCCTGCTGACGGGGACTGCCTTTAATTGCTGTTACCTTTATCATTTTTTGACCTCCCTGCCGTCCGGGCAGTTATATTGGGTGATAACATTATGAAATAAATTTTTCCCCTCAATCTATTTTAGGCTGCCTACCGACGCCATATAAACGACAAAGTCTTTTTGGCCATCCAGATCCAGCAGTTCATTGATATAATCATCATCGTAAGCAGCAATTGCGCAGACTCCGGCCTCTATTTCTTGCGCCACAAGGTAGAGATTCTGACATACATGTCCCGCATCCAGATGAATATAGCGGACGGCTCTCTCACTGTAACGCCAGGCCATCCTCATGCTGTCTGCAGCCCAGATAAATACGGCGGCGGCATTTTTTACATGTTCCTGTCCCAGAGCAGCTTTACCCATTTCTGCACTAAAATCACCTTCTTCGAGCAGGGCCAGGCTGTGTTCCAGCGGGCGATAATGATAGAGGCCCCGGGGGAGATTTTCCGCCCTATCGAGGTAGAGAAAAGTCTCCAGAGCATGGCGGGCTCCGGCTGATGGAACCGTGCGCATAGTTTTTTCTCCAGAAAGCTCCCTCTGCACCCCCTGTGTGTAATATAACATCAGAGATAATTCTTCATCTGTGAGCGACTTATCGGTATATCTTCTCCTGCTCCGTCTTTCTTCCATGATCTCTAAAATATCTGTTGTTCCGGGGGAAAGAACTTCAGGATCGGGCAAATCAAACTTTTCCCTAAATTCAATTTCCCGGCATCGGGTCGGAGGCGTCTCATTTTTCCTCTGAGGAGGAGCCGATAATCTCTCGTGTCTGGTGGAGCGCATCATTTCTGCAATATTATTTTGAATATTTTCGCTCATATTTTCCCCTCCCTCATTATGGTACTTGAAAAGCATTTTTTGTCCAGGCTACTTCAGCAAATCATTTTCTCTATTACAATTATAATATATCAGGATGAAAGCGGCAGTGCAATCCCCTGATTTAATTAAAGCTCAAAAAAATGAGCTTAAACGAAATTAATCTTAATAGCTGGCTATGCAGGCAGGATTTTTTTGGCCACTGTAGAATTATTTAATTACCGATTAAGTTCATTTGTGATTTCCAGACCAAAATATTTTTCCGGAGCAAAGTTAACCATCATAGAGGGGGCTGGATAAATCAATGGCAAATGAATACGATGCAAAAAGAAAGGAAATACTTGAAAACTTAAGCGACATGAGCGAAATAGCAGAGGAAATGCTGCAAAATTCTATTAAAGCCCTGGATGAGCAGGATGGTGAACTGGCACGAGAGGTAATTAACAGAGATGATGTGCTGGATAATTATGAGGTAACAGTGGAGGATAAGGTTTCCCGGCTTATAACCATGAAAAAACCGGTGGCGGGAGAGTCCAGGTATTCACTGGCACTGGCAAAAATTGCCCGGGATCTGGAGAGGATAGGCGATCACTCCACCAATATTGCTGAAATAGCTTTAGAGCTGAGAAATGAAGAATATCTCGAGCCGCTGGTTATGATTCCGGAGCTTGCTGATCTCGTTTTTGATATGCTGGACGCAGTTCTGGAAGCATTTATAACTGAAAATCATGAACTGGCTGAAGCGGCCTGTCGCAGGGACGAAAGGGCCGATAATATTTTTGACAGCATATACGATGATAGCCTGAAACTTCTGGATGATGCTTCTGGGAGCGAGAAGGATGTAAATCAGGTGATGAGATTTATAACCGTAGCTAAATCTCTGGAGCGCGTGGGAGATCATGCGACAAATATTGGCGAGGAAACCATCTACGTTGTAACCGGAAACAGAGTTAAATATTGAGATAATTTTAAATGGGAGGTTTTTGGACTTCACTGTTTTTAATCCGGACTCCGAAAAATCACGGATATCATACCGCCTCAAATTCTAAAGGAAAATTTCAGGTCTGAAGCGGCTGGCCGATTAAAACCGCGGCCGGCTTTTTTTCTTGAAAGAGTTACTGACAGGAGGTCAATATGAGCATTTATCTTTACGGTGGCAAAATAGTTGGTGAAGAGAGTGTAAGGGCAGGCAATATTCTTATCAGGGATGAAAAAATTGCTGAGATTTTACCTTCGGATGAGCCAATTCCGCGGGGGGTCAATGACGCATTTGATGTTTCCGGCAAGCTGATAATGCCCGGCGTTATTGATGCCCATACGCATTATGCCCTGGCATCCCGGGGTACTGAGACAAGGGAGGATTTTTTAAGCGGCAGCAGAGCAGCTTCCTGTGGTGGAGTGACATTGTTTATTGATTTTTCCCCTCATCTCGAGGAAAAACCTCTGCCTGTATCAGCCCGGAGTCGCATCGAAAAGGCGGATAAGCAGTCGGTCATTGATTTTCATCTTCATCAAACCGTTCATAATTATTCCAGCAGCATTGAAGAGCAGCTTTCAGAAATTCGCAGCATGGGAATAAGCAGTATAAAAGTGTTTACCACCTATAAAGAAGCTGGATATATGGTTGAGGTCGGAGATAGAAAACCTCTTCTTGAAGCCTGCAGGCGAGCAAAACTGCTGCCAACGGTGCATGCTGAGGATGACAAATTTATTCGGGAAGCTCGCGAAAAAATGATACAGGAAAAAGGTGGTGTGGATGAACTGAGTATGCAGGATCATCCGGATTTAAGGCCTGCGGGAGCAGAGGCTAAAGCTATAAAAAAGCTGGGAAGAATAGCGGCCGAACTGGAAATGCCTCTCTACTTTGATCATGTCTCTTCGTCCGCCGGCCTTAAAGAGGTGGAGAAGTTGCGACAGAGGGGAGCAATAATTGCGGCGGAAACTGCCCCCCATTATCTCTTTTTGGATAGATCCTGTTTTAAGGGAAGTGATGCAGAAAAATATTTTATGGTTCCGCCGCTCCGTGAGAGGGTGGACTGTCTTAGCCTTAAGAAAGCTCTTGTTAATGGGAAAATTGATGTGGTGGCTACGGATCATTGTGCCTACGCCAGGGAGCAGAAGGCCAGACAGATGCATCCCCTGAAGATGCTGCCGGGTATTCCTGGATCGGAAACACTCTTGTCTTTAATGCACGAATTGATGGTAAACAGAAGAGATCTTTCCTATACGCAGCTCTCTCAGGTGCTGAGCAAAAATCCCGCTCGTTTTTTCGGTCTTTATCCCGAGAGGGGTAAAATTGCAGTCAGCAGTGCAGCCGATATTGTTGTTTTCGATCCCGACCTTGAGCGGGAGCTGAAGCAGGAAAATCTTCATTCCCGGGCGGGATATTCTCCATATGATCATTTAACTGTCAGAGGGTATCCTGTCATGACTATAGCACGCGGGGAAGTAGTTATGAAGGATGGAAATCCCGAAGCATCGGGTGGTAGGGGGAGATTTGTTCGGGCTGGAGCATCCTGTCTGTTTTGAAGGATTGGTATAAATAAATTGCAATCCTCAGTCTAAAGAGCTGATGGATAAGGAGGCGGCTAAAATGCGTGCGGGTTTTATCTTTAGTGAAATATTCTGGGGGCTTTTACTGGTTGTGCTGGGGCTGGCAGCGATACTGCGTTCCTTTGATATTCATATTCCTATTTTCAGGCTTGTTGTCGCATTTGTATTAATTTACCTGGGAGTGACCCTGCTTATGGGGGGGACAGGAGTGGGGATAGAAGAGCCCGGAACCATAATTTTTCATGAGGCCAGATTTACAGGAGAGGATTTTGCCCGGGAGGAAATAAATATAATATTTGGCAGCGGTGAGCTGGATTTGAGGGAGGTGCCTCCCGGAGATATGAGAACGGGAGAGATCAATATCGTATTTGGTTCAGGAACAATAATTCTGCCCGAGGAAGCATCGGTCGAGGTAAAAGCTGATGCCGTTTTTAGCAGTGCCCGTTTCCCCGATGGAGGTTCGGTGACCTTTGGGGAATATATCTATAGAACTCCTGATATGAACAGCGACGATCCCCCGGACCTCAGGCTTGATTTAAATGTGGTCTTCGGGGGAGTGGAGATAATCAGACCATGAAGGTTGCAGTGCTAAAAATGGATATATATCTGCCGGGAATTAACTCTCTTAAGGAAAAAAGGAGGCTGCTGCAGAGTTTAATTGACCGGATAGATAATGATTTTAATGTGGCAGTAGCAGAAGTTGAAAATCAGGATCTCTGGCAGCGTTCGGTGCTGGCAGTGGCTTCAGTCAGCGGGGATTCTAACTATCTGGAGCAGATGCTTTCGTCAATTATCAATGTGGTGGATGATACCCATGGAGTGGAGCTAATAGAGGAAGAAATGAACTTTTACTGAAGCTGACATGATATTCTGCACAGGCCTTCATTCATGTTTTGTTTGATTAAAATTATATCGTCAGGGAGCCTCAGGGGCGTTTCAGTGAAATCCCAGAGGGCTTTTATGCCGGCATCAGTGACCATTTCGGCCACGGACTGCGCCTCTTCCCGGGGGACGGCCAGAGCAGCTACCTCCACGTTATTTTCCCTGATAAAATCGTGAGCCAGCTCTGTATCCAGCACCTTAATATTGTTAAATTCAAGTCCTATAATTGCGGGGTCGGTATCAAAGAGAGCCAGGATCCGGTAGCCCCGTTCAGTGTAGCTGTCGTTATTGGCCAGAGCTCTACCCAGATAACCTGCTCCCATTATTATCATATTTTTTTCCCGATCAAACCCCATGATCCTGGATATATTTTGATGAAGCTTTTCAATATCATAACCGTAGCTTTTTTTGCCAAAGCTGCCGAAGTGACTGAGGTCCCTTCTGACCAGAGAACTTGATTTACCCAGTAGCTCTGCAAGTTTTTCCGAAGAAATATACTGTTCGTCCTTTTCCATAAGCTTCTTTAGCTGCGCGTAGTATCGGGGCAGCCTGCTTATTATTCTATCGGGTATATCTTTACAGTCGTTCATAGTCTTCCCTCCCTGTGGAGACAAAAAAGGAATGTTATAACGATCACAATTTCTGTTTATATTTTAACGCACTGGCTGTTATTTATCAAGTTTGGGCCGGCCTATGGGCCTGATCCGGGTTTCAAAAAACTTCGAGTATCATTTTGCTTTATATGTTCCAGCCATTAGTATCATGATAGCGATCTGATACGATATCTATCAACCGATAACAAGAACAACCAAAAATATTTTATTTGGGAGGCGACTTATATGGAGAGATTAACTTCTCAGGAATTGCGCTGCGAGTGCGCTCGTGACGAATTTGAATTTGATACCACGGAGGAGATTGAGCCCTTTGAAGAGGGTATAATTGGCCAGAAGAGGGCTGTGGAGGCCATGGATTTTGGCTACAATATCGAAAAAGAGGGATACAATATATATATGGCCGGCCCCACCGGAACCGGCAAAAAGACCTATGCCCGAAAAAAATCCGAAGAGATGGCTGAAGAGCTTCCAACTCCTCCGGATATGATCTATATCTTTAATTTTACAGATCCCGAAACTCCCCGGGCTCTTACCGTGCCGGCCGGCAGGGGAAAACCCCTGAAAAATGACATGGAAGACGTTGTCGAGGAACTGAAGGAGGAGCTTCCCCGGCTATTTGAGGGTGAAGAATTTGAAGAAAAACGCAATGAAATTATGAATGAATTTCAGCAGGAGTCCAACCAGATGATGAATGATTTTGATCAGGAGATACGCGAGGAAGGTTTTATGCTCAAAAAAACAGAGCAGGGTCCGGTTCCTGTGCCTCTCACAGAGGATGGCCAGCCCATGGAACAGGATGAATTTCAACAGCTTGAAGATGAGAGAAGAGAGAAGCTTAGAGAGAAGAGCCAGGAAATCAAAAACAGACTCGATAAACTTATGAGAAAAATCAGGGACAAAAAAGAAAATGCCCAGGAGGAGCTGGAAGAGCTGAGAGAAAAGATGGGCCTTTCAATTGTTCGCCCGATTATCGATCAGCTAAAACATCGCTACTCTGACTGCGGAGAAGAGGTAAATGATTATCTGGAGGATGTGAAACAGGATATAGTTAATAATCTGGATAAATTTTTGCAGGATGATAGCGAGCAGAAGATGCCGATTCCATTCAAGCAGATGAGCGGGGACGAAGAAGACTTTTTTGTACGCTACCGCATAAATCTTATTGTTGATAATTCAAACGAAGAGGGCGGTCCCGTTGTTTTCGAGACCAACCCCACATATTACAATCTTTTCGGGAAGATTGAAGGCAAGAGCAAATTCGGCACCGTGACAACCGATTTTACCATGATTAAAGGGGGAGCATTACATGAAGCAAATGGAGGTTACCTGATCCTGCAGGCTCAGGATGTTCTTACCAGCCCATTTTCCTGGGAAACCCTCAAAAGAGCACTGATAAATCAGGAGCATAAGGTGGAAAATATTGGCGAACAGTACCGGACTTATCCCATAAGCTCGTTAAAACCGGAAGCCTTTGATATTGATGTGAAGGTAGTTCTGGTGGGAAGTCCTCTGCTTTATCAGCTTCTTTATAACTACGATGATGAGTTTAAAAAGCTGTTTAAAATTAAGGCTCATTTCGATACAGAGATGGAACGCAGCCAGGAAAACATGAAAAAGTTTGCTTCATTTGTAGCCCAGGTCTGTGAGAGGGAAGATTTAAATCACTTTTCGAGTGAAGCCGTTTCCCGGGCTATCGAATACAGCTCCCGTCTGGCCCGGGATGCACAGAAGATGTCGACTCGATTTAACGAGATGATTGAAGTGCTTTACGAGGCAAATACCTGGTCAGAGCTGGACGAAAGTGACCTCGTAACGGATGAACATGTGATGAAAGCCCTGAGTAAAAAGGAGTATCGAGCCAATCTGGCGGAGGAAAAAGTACAGGAGATGCTCGATCGGGATCGTCTGCTCATTGATGTTAAGGGTGAAGAGATCGGTCAGATAAATGGTCTTTCAGTGTCCTATTCGGGTGAACATGCCTTTGGACGCCCCAGTCGCATTACATGTCAGTCGTACCTGGGAGAAGAGGGTGTTGTAAATATCGAGAGAAAAGCTGAAATGAGCGGCAGCATTCATGATAAGGGAGTGCTGATACTTTCAGGTTACCTTGGTGGACGTTATGCCCGGGAAAGCTCGCTTACTCTGTCGGCATCTCTTGCTTTTGAACAATCCTACTCGGACGTGGATGGTGATAGCGCCTCATGTGCCGAGCTGCTGACAATAATATCCTCTGTGACCGAGCTCCCCCTGAGGCAGGATCTGGCCATAACTGGATCCATGAATCAAAAGGGCAGGGTTCAACCGATAGGCGGTGTCAACTGCAAAATCGAGGGGTTCCACCGGGTCTGCAGGGAGCGGGGTTTTACCGGCAAACAGGGTGTAGTTATTCCGAAACAAAATCAGGAAAATTTGATGCTGAAAGAGGAAGTAATAGAATCTGTAGAAGAGGAAAATTTTCATATCCATACCATTGGCACAATTGATGAAGCCATCGAACTCTTTTTCGATCGCTCTGCCGACGAAGTTCACGAAAAAATGGAGGCCGCTCTGAAAGAGCTGGCTGAAATGGCACGTAGAATGAGAGGGGCTAACGATGGGCAGGGAATAAACGAGGCCGAGGGTAATAACGATGGTAATCATGAATAAATGAGAGCCTCATTCACATGAAATATTTCCTCTGCCTTCCACGTGTAAAATATTTTCACAAAAAACAGCTGGAGAATGATCACTTAAGCAAAATGAATCAGCCGATAAAAAAATGAATCTAAAATAGATATCTGCAATATCTGCAATATTAGATGGCGGATATCAGGTAGAAACAAAAAGAGGGAGAATTATTATACCATGCATGAAGAAAAAAATAGTCAGGAAGAAATTAGGATAGATGCTGATTTGCATACTCACACTCTGGCCAGCGGTCATGCCTACGGAACTATAGATGAAATGGCGGCCTCAGCCGCAGGCAGAGGTTTAAAGATGATAGCTATAACGGATCACGGCCCCCGCATGCCGGGGGCCTTTCACAGATATTATTTTGGTAATCTTTCAGCCGTTCCCCGACAGCTTCATGGAGTGGAAATATTGAAGGGAGTTGAAACAAATATTCAGACTGACGGCAGCCTTGATATGCCCCGGGAAGAACTTCTCTCCCTCGATTTTGTCTGTGCGGGACTGCATACTGACGCGGGATATGAAGGGAAAAGCAAAAAAGATCACACAAGAGCCCTGCTGAAAGCTATTTCCCATCCTCTGGTGGATATGATAACCCATCCCATAAACCGCAGCCTCCCCTGTGATCTTCCCGAGGTTGTTCGTCAGGCCAGAAAGGAAGATGTAATACTGGAAATAAATGCTGCATCCTATGCCGGAGGAGTGACCTCATTCAGGGGAGATATTGATGCCATGAAGGATCTCTGCCATCTTGCCCTGAGATATGATTCGCTGACACTCAGCTTAAATAGCGATGCTCATTTTCACACGAATGTCGGGGAAGTTTCGGATGTGCTAAATATGGTGATTGATGCAGGTCTGTCGGCTGAGCGTCTTATAAATTCAAACCTGGATAAAACAAAAGAATTTTTAGAGAGGCGGGATAGCCCCCGGGAAAAAGAGAAAGATGGCAGCTGATCTGAGACAATAAGCGGGTTTGCATTTAAATAAAATGGCAGGGTATACTGGCTTAGAATTTCAATAAACTAAAGGTCAAAGGCTTCTATAATTGCTCTTTCAGCATTTTCCAGATGCTTCATTGCTTCTGTTTTAGCTCTGACGGTGTCTCCCCCGGACATTGCTTCATATAGTGAGTTAAGCTCCTCCAGGACTTCCTGCATGCGCCTTTGCCGTGCAAAGCTTTTAGAACGAAATCTGTTTATCTGTTCGAACATTCTGTTAAGTGTTTCGTTCAGATACTGATTTCCGGATGATTTGTAGATCAGGCGGTGAAAAAAGAATTCAAAGTTCAGGAAGTCCTCGGCATTATCCTCCTCCATTTTGCTCTCCATCAGATTAAGCGTTGAATTAAGCTGCTGCAGATTTTCAGGAGATATGTTTTCTGCGGCCAGTCTGGCAGCAAGCCCTTCAAGCTGCCCCCTCACCTGAAAGAGATCTCTGATCTGCTTTTTGCTGGTTATTCCCTGAACGATGAAGCCTTCCTGAGGAGATATTTTTAGAAGACCTTCAAGCTCCAGCATCAGCAGCGCTTCTCGAACGGGCGTCCGGCTGACATTGAGTTTATTTGCCACCGTTGTTTCTTTGATATTTTGGTGAGGAGAAAGAGAACCGTCAAGTATGGCATTTTTCAGCACCTCATATACCTGCTCGCGCAGAGGTTCATAACTGTAAGTATCCAGTTCCGGCAGATCAATTTCATCCATAAAAACTCACCCTATCTCATAAGTTATTTTAGAGAAACCGATTTGAAGCAAGTTTTGTTACAGTATATCATAACCACCGAAGATTTTATAGTCGATTTAAAGCGAGCATTTTTTCGATAGGTCCCAATTTACTTTTTGAAAAGATGAATCCGGACATTTTGTGAAACAAATAATATACATGTATACAGGTATACGAAAATAATTAAACTTTACATGGATGTTAAATTTGGTTATAATTAAAATGCAGGTAAACAGTGTTTGATCAGATTATCATTGCATTGATTGCTGCTGATTATTTCGAATATATCAACCTCATACAACTGCTGTCAAAGATGAGATTGACAAAGTTTTAAAGGTAGTCATTCGTGGCATTTTAAGCATTTTTTTAGCAGGGAAGTACTTAAAATAAATGAAAGGAGGTAAAACCCTGCATTAATGCTGGATTGGACTGTCCTGGTTAATTCAGGCTGGTAATGTAAGGTGGGCATAAGAAGCAAGATTTGAGGAGAAACCCAAAATTAATAGCGGAGGTGCAAGAGTATGATTAAGAAGTCTGCCGTTATCGTTGCCCTGATCGTAGGTATTGCCCTGGTATTTTCCGGGCCTGTTATGGCTCATGATGTCGACTTTATGTCCATTGCCACAGGTGGAACTGGCGGCGTTTACTATCCAGTTGGTGGAGGCATGGCCGAGCTGATCAACCAGCATACAGATATTGATGCTACTGCTGAGGTAACTGGAGCTTCGGTGGAAAATGTCCGCTTTATACAGGATCTGGAGGTTGAGTGGGGTCTGGTTCAAAATGACATCACATTTTATGCAAAGTACGGAGAAGAGATGTTTGAAGAGGATGCAATGGAAGATTTAAGAGGCATAGCCATGATGTATCCGGAAATCATTCAGATCCTTACTCTGGAGGGCAGTGGTATAGATAGCGTCTATGATTTTGAGGGTAAAGACATAGCAGTTGGCGCTCCCGGCAGCGGCACCGAAGCCAATGCCCGTCAGATAATTCAGGCTCATGGATTAACTTACGATGATATGACAGTCGATTTCCTTTCTTTCGTTGAAGCTGTCGATGCTCTTCGCGATGGCCATGTAGATGCTGCTTTTGTCACAGCAGGCATCCCCACCGGCTCTGTGGTGGACCTCTCAGCCACTCATGATGCCAAAATAGTTGAAGTCGCAGAGGATGCAATGGATGTTTTGATGGAAGAATATCCCTATTATATAGATACTGTAGTACCGGGCGGCACATATGATGGCATCGAAGAGGATGCCAGAACTGTGGCCGTTCTTGCCATGATAGTGACCAATTCAGAGCTTCCAGAGGACTTCATATATGAAACAACTGCTGCCGTTTTTAACAATTATGAGTATCTGGGTGAGATTCATGAACGGGGCAAAGAGGTCACCCTGGAAACTGCTCTTGACGGTATGCCCATTGAAGTCCATGAGGGTGCACGCAGATATTATGAAGAACAGGGCTTCGATGTTGATGAGTATCTGGATTAATTAGTTTCATTAAATTCTCTTCGAATTAAGGGGAGCCGGTCTAACCGGCTCCTTCTTTTCTATGTCGTGCCTGTCCCAGAATATACGGTTAAGGAGGTAAGTCATGAGCGGGGATAATAACGAAGGCTCAGATAAGGAAAAGGAACAGCAGGAATTTAAAATAGAGAGAGAGGAAGAGATTGACAAAGAAATAGAGGAGAAAATAAGTAGAGAAAGAGATTTAAAGGGTAAATGGGCTGTGATTATTTTCATAGCAGGGATCCTGGCCTCTGTTTTTCATTTTTACACTGCCGGTTTTGGCATCCTGGTCACTTTTGAGCAGAGGTCAGTTCATATGGCTTTTTTGATGGGTATGGCTTTTATAATGTATCCGTTACTATCGGGGCAGAAGGAGAGAGTGCCCTGGTATGACGTTTTGCTTGCTGTCCTGGCTATTGTCAGTATGCTATATATATATACAAATCATACGGAAATTGTCAGAAGAGCAGGCAGGCCTGAAATGATGGACCTGATAATGGGGGGGCTGGCTATAATTCTTGTTCTGGAAGCCACCAGGCGCACAATAAATCTGGCCCTGCCTTTAATAGCAGTAATATTTATTGCCTACGCTTTTCTGGGCCCGTATATGCCCGGCCCTCTGGCCCATCGCGGTTATTCTTTAACCAGGTTGATCGGGCATCAGTACCTTACCACAGAGGGTATATTTGGCATCCCCATCGGAGTTTCGGCTACCTTTGTGTATCTATTTGTTCTTTTTGGAGCCGTTTTAGAGCAGAGCGGTATAGGCAATTATCTCATTAAGGCTGTTTTTGCCGCTCTGGGACACCAGCGAGGAGGACCGGCAAAGGCTGCAGTAGTCACCAGCGGACTTATGGGCATGATTTCCGGAAGCTCCATAGCCAACACTGTTACCACCGGCTCTTTTACCATTCCCATGATGAAAAAGATGGGCTTCAGCAGCGAGGTGGCCGGCGGAGTGGAGTCAGCTGCCTCCACCAACGGGCAGTTTCTGCCCCCGATTATGGGAGCGGCTGCCTTCATAATGATAGAGTTTACAGGTTATTCCTACGTTCACATAATTTCTGCGGCATTTCTCCCGGCAGTACTGGCCTATGTGGCCATTTTCGGGATGGTTCATATAGAATCAATTAAACTTGGAATATCAGGTATTTCACGGGAAGAAAAAGCCCCCCTGCTTCCTACTCTGTTGAGAGGAATTTATTTCCTTATACCGATTATTATTCTGGTTTATTTGCTGGTCATAGTTCGAGCAACCCCTTTTAGAGCCGCATATGAGAGTATATGGGCTGCTATAGTTGTGAGTCTGATTGTGAAGATTTTTCTATATTACTGGTGCAGGCGTATGGATTGGACCCCGGAAAGCAATGTCAGTGAAGGAGATCTGCCTATAGACCCCACGCGGGAGAGCAGAGGAGGTCTCTTTTCGGTTAAGGAGGTCAATACTGCCTTCTGGAAGGAGCTGGGAGAATCCTTCGCCGAAGGGGCAAAGAAAATGGTTACAGTGGCAATGGCCTGTGCCTGTGCCGGCATCATTATAGGAGTGGTTACTCTGACCGGGCTGGGGCTCAGGATGAGCAGCCTTCTTATACAGGTGGGACGGGGCAGTATATTTTTGACTCTGCTTCTCACAGTTTTTGCGTCCATCCTGCTGGGAATGGGTATTCCCACCACAGCTAAATATGTTATGCTGGCAACACTTGTTGCGCCGGCCCTTGTAGAGCTGGGCGTACCTCTGATTGCGGCTCATCTGTTTATACTTTATTTCGGCGTCAAGGCTGATGTTACTCCCCCGGTTGCTCTTGCCTCCTATGCAGCTGCGGGAGTTTCAGGAGGAGATCCATTTATGTCCGGGGTTCAGGGGTTTAAATTTTCTCTGGCCGCCCTGCTTCTGCCTTTCATATTTGTTTATAATCCTATGATGCTCATGATAGATGTCTCTATTCCTCAGGTGACCTGGCTGGCAATCACTGCCACAATAGGGATGTTTGCCTGGTCAGGAGGTATTGAAAATTATCTATTTACCAGGACATCCCTGCTGGAGAGAATTGCTCTTTTTGTCTTCGGAATAATTGTCGTTATACCAGGGGTTAGAAATGACATTATTGGTCTGGCTGGCCTGGCTGTTATCTATGTGCTGCAGAGGCGTAAGGCCGGCCTGCCGCTGATACCTCGCCGGGCATCCTCTTAAGGCCATGGAGATACAAAGCTTTGTTCTCAATGAAATTTTCCCTTGAAATCTGGTGTTAAGCCCGCAACCCGGGACGACCGGATCAGGAATATTTTTCAACTGGAGGCCTAAGATGAAAAAAACAATAGCTGCGGGCCTTATCCTGACTGCAGTAATAGCTGTCGGCCTCACAGTCAGGCTTCCTTTTTTCACAGTTCGCACCGGAGACGAGGTGGTTTATTTTTCACCCCTTATCGGCAGGAAGCAGGTTGTTTACCACTACATTCACTCTGTGGAAAAAGGGCCGGTGCGAGAATATTTTCAGGCTTTTAGAGAAGGATTTTTGCTTCATAAAACCAGCTTCACTTCTCAGGGTGCTGGCCTTCCTCTGGATAGAGGTGAGTTTGAAATGAAGGATGGACTATTTATAAGAAAAGATCTCAATGATAGATATGAGAGGCTGCAGTTTCGTCTGAGCGGCCAGTTTGAAGAGCAGCTAATTGAAATTTCCGGTCAGGAAATGAAAATGGCCGAATGGGGAGACCCAGGAGAACCAATAATTATGGAGGTGAAATCTGCAGCTGAGCTCATCAAATTTTTTGCAGGAAAATAGGAAAGAATTCACAAAAATTGGCAGAAATAATGGGTTTAGTTTTACAGAAAGAGTGTTAATAAAATTTAATCTGCTATAAATGAGCTCATAAAAAAGAAGATCTTCACAAATAGTTATGCTTTTAAGGAGCTGATATAAGTGGGAAAAGATGATGTGGTTGCTGTAGAAAATCCAGATTGGTGTAAGAGATGTGGCATCTGTGTGGAGGTATGTCCCGTGGAGGTCCTTGAAGTGGGAGAGAAAAGAATTCAGATTGAGCATCCGGACAATTGCATAGGCTGTGAAAATTGTGAGTTCAGCTGTCCGGACTATGTATTAAAGGTGGTGAAGAAAAATGCAAAGCAAAAAGCAGCGAAGTAAACTTCTTCAGGGAGATGAGGCAGTTGTGGAGGGTGGACTTCTGGCCGGAGCAACTTTTTTTGCCGGCTATCCCATAACTCCAGCATCAGAAATAGCTGAAGGATTTGCCGAAAAACTTCCTGAACGAGGCGGGAAATTTATACAGATGGAGGATGAGCTGGCCAGCATGGGCTGCGCTATAGGGGCTTCCCTGGCCGGAGAAAAATCTATAACGGCAACCAGCGGGCCGGGCCTGTCCCTCAAGGCGGAAAACCTGGGG
Source organism: uncultured Halanaerobiaceae bacterium (assembly GCA_964630835.1). GTDB lineage: Bacteria > Bacillota > Halanaerobiia > Halanaerobiales > Halarsenatibacteraceae > Halarsenatibacter. The sequence goes on along the minus strand of CAZVZM010000004.1, from coordinate 1,475 downwards.
CTGGGGATAATGGTAGAAGCCCCCTGTGTCGTTGTGGATGTTCAAAGAGTGGGGCCATCAACCGGTCTGCCAACCTCTCCCTCTCAGGGAGACGTTATGCAGGCGCGCTGGGGCACTCACGGAGACCATCCCATAATAGCTCTAAGTCCCGCCTCAGTCAAGGAGACCATCGAAATGACCGTAACTTCTTTTAATCTGGCGGAAAAATATCGCATACCGGTTATTCTGCTCCTGGATGAGATTGTTGGACATATGAGGGAAAAAGTTGAAATACCCGCCCGGGAAGACGTTGAAATCGTTGAGCGCAAGCGCCCGGAAGGAATCGATCCCGGCGAGTTTAATCCCTACGAGTTTACCGAAGATCACATTCCACCGATGCCGGATTACGGAAGCGGCTATCGCTACCATACAACCGGTCTTTTCCATGATAAGACTGGTTTTCCCCGCGGAAAAACGGAGGATGCCCGTCGTCTTATGGACCGAATGACGGCAAAGATCGAGGAGAACAGAGATGATATTATTGAAGTTGATGATAATCTGGAGAGCGATGAAGATATAGCTGTGGTGGCCTATGGTTCCACCGCCAGGACCGCCATAAGCGCGGTGAGTCAGGCCCGCGAGCGGGGAATTAATGCCGGCTGGGTGAAACTCAAAACAATATGGCCCTTCCCCCGGGATTACATTTCTTCCCTGTCAGAAAAGGTGGACCATATCGTTGTGCCCGAGCTAAATCAGGGTCAGCTCATAGGTGAGGTAGAAAGAGCCGTTTCAGGAAGAGCTCAAGTTACAGGCATAAATCGCTATGACGGCACCCTGATCCCCCCGGAGGAAGTGCTTAATCATTTAGAGGAGGTTGAATAAAATGGCAGAAGATATTGATCAATATTTTCGCCAGGACAAATTGCCACATATCTGGTGTTCCGGATGCGGTCATGGTACCATCATGGCCAGCATGGTGAGAGCTATAGATAAAGTTAATATGGATCAGGATAAAACGGTTGTAGTTTCCGGTATCGGCTGTTCCGGCCGCGCTCCTGGATACCTTGATTTTAATACTTTGCATGTGACTCACGGCAGAGCCATAACATTTGCAACGGGGATAAAAATGGCCAATCCGGAACTCAACGTAATAGTTATTACCGGTGATGGAGATGGGGCGGCCATCGGAGGCAATCATCTCATTCACGGATGTCGACGAAATATAGATTTAAATATAGTGCTCTTTAACAATAACATTTACGGCATGACCGCAGGTCAGTTTTCCCCCCAGACACCTACAGGCTGTACCGCAACGACTGCCCCATATGGTAATATTGATCAAAACTTTGATCTCTGTGATCTTGCCCGTTCGGCCGGGGCTACCTTTGTGGCCCGCAGCGGCTCGGCGTATCCAAGACGTCTCAGGAATATCTGCAGGGAGGGTTTTGAGCACAGCGGCTTCAGCTTTATTGAGGCCTTCAGTCAGTGCCCGGTTA